>NZ_JAUBWA010000040.1:0-51084 GCF_036702825.1 Microcoleus sp. A003_D6
GAAACTATTTTAGCAGTAAAACGATCGCTGGAAAGTATATATCTGTTAAGATTGTGACTAACTCGAAAATGAAGGCGGTTGAAACCGCTGCCGACTTTTCCCCGTGTCTGAAGCCAGGGGCTTGTGTCTCGTTTTTCGGTCAGTCTGGAATCCTTCAAATTCTAGGATAAATGACACAGGACAATTTTGAGCAACTCAATCAATAAATTTTCAGAAAAATATGTCACCTCGTCAACACTCATCTTTCCTCTCCGAACCCCTTTCTGTAACAGAAATCTTACCAGCCATTCAGCAAGGCAAAAGTCTAGCTCAAACCAACCTTCCGGGAATCAACCTCAGCCAGATGGATTTATCTGGTATTGATTTCAGTGGAGCAAACTTGATTGGGGCAAACCTCAGTCAAACCAATTTGCAAGGGGCAAATCTCAAAGGGGTTGATTTACGAAGGGCAAATCTCAGAGATGCCAATTTGAGTGGAGCGAATTTACAAGAAAGCTATCTTTTTCGTGCAGATTTACAGGGCTGTAATTTAGTCGATGCCCAGCTACAAGAGGCCAAATTAAAATTAGCTCAATATGACGATCGTACCCTGTGGCCAGAGGGATTCAATTACAAAAATTCGGGAGCCATTGGCCCCCAAGCCAATCTCAGTGGAGCTTTTCTGAATACAGCTTACCTCAGAGGCGCAGATTTACACGGCTGCAATCTGCGAGGTGCTTATCTCAGTGGAGCCGATTTAACTGGGGCAAATTTAGAGGGAGCCGCCTTAAGTGGGGCAAGTCTTCAGAATGCCTTTCTGACTGGTGCTTATTTACGAAATGCTATCTTAATTGGAGTCGAATTACAAGGAGCGGATTTACGAGGTGCTGACTTAACTGGGGCAAATTTAGAGCAATTAAAGAGTATTGCGGGCGCTGATTTTACCCTAGCACAAGGACTCACCCAAGAGATGAAAGCCATGCTTTGCAGTCGCGATCGCAAAGAATTAGGAACTTGGAATGCTTTTACTCGTAACAATACGGCTCAGAGTCTTGGCTCTGGGGTAGGATAAATTTACACTGATTGTTGAACTTCTGGAATGTGGCGTTCTAAATCGAACAGAAAACCGTGAATATATTCCTCAGTCCACTCCTCACCATAAAACCGCGTAAACATTCCCCTCGCGGGATCTTTTGCAGCACGATAATTAATATAACGTCGCTGTGCCTCAAGAATCTCTCCAAGTCGCTGACTGTCTGTGACAGGTTGCGATCGATCGACCAAATCGAGATAAGCTTGAAGATAATCCTTAAAAGCTTCAAAGACCGTAGTTTGCACGGCCTCGGTTTCCTTGGGACGAGTCCAAAGAAAAGCAGGTGAAAAGAAAGGTTTTGCCTCGTCGGGAAAATCTCCTCCCCAAGGCAACTCCTTTTGATAAGTCTTGAAAATCGGTAAAATCGGCTCTGAGTATTGCTTCTGGTAAGCCGAATCGTGAAAAAGAGGCTGCATATCTAAAGCAATTAAATGTCCACCCGGCAAGGTTACTAAGTCCGCCCCAAAAAAGGGCAAGTCATAATTTAACTGGGGAAAAATCACAAAATTAAGTACCTGGAGAGCATCACCACCCTCAACGTGAGCTGCCCGAATTTGGCGTAATTTTGAGGACTTAAAAGCATGACTTGTCGTCACAACCAACTGCTCTTTTTTCCCCTTCCCAGTTAGAGATTCTTTCCGTTCAAAACCTGCGGGAATGGGATAGGGAGCCAAGTCAAGTCGTGCTTTTAGAAGTGGGAGAGCGTAATCTAAGAAAGGCTGATAAAGAGTCATTTTTAACTTATCTTACTCCCGCTGGAACTGCTAAGGGAACAGCATCTTCAAACAAAAACTCGTACAGAAATCGCTCTGACCATTCATGCCCAAAATAGCTGCCGAATAGCCCTGATGCTGGATCGCGTTCCGCACTATACTGATCGTAATCTTTCTGTGCCTTCACAATCCGCTGCATTTCTTCGGGAGTGTTAAGCGGGGAGGCTTGCTCTAGCATTTGCCAATACAACTGGACATATTCTTGATAGGCTGGAAACAAACGATTTACAACCGTTTCTGCATCAGTTTTAGCAAACAGCAAGTTCTTGGAAAAATACTGGTTCGCATCGTAAAACTTCATTTCTAAGTCTTGCGTTAAATCCTTGTATTTATCCTTAATTGCGCTCATTGGCTCGATATACTTGTCTGTGTAGGCGCGATCGCGGAATAAAGGTTGAAAATCCAAGACCACCAAGATTTTCTTCTGTCCAAAGGCTAAAAAATCAATTCCTAATAAGGGCAGATCGTAATTATAATTCGGATAAATGACACTATTGAAAATTTGTGCCGTTTCTCCAGCATCAATGTAGGTGTAACGAATCTTTCGCAATTGGGGACATTGATAGCACCAACTTTGAATCGTGGCGGGATTTTTGCCTCTTTCACTCACCACCGATTCCAATCCAGAGGGAATGGGACGACTCTCTAGAGCAAAACGTCCAAACAGTTCTTTTTCTAAGAATTCCTGAAACGGCTTAAACATAGATTAAAATTTAGCTCCTTCAATCTTTCCCTCAAAACACAATCATAAGGGATTGCCTTAAATCTTGTCTCTGTTTTTGACAAACAAAGTAATATTTCGTTACGAAACTCTGTTGTGCGCTCAGGATTCCCAAGCAAAACCCTGTAACAAACATCATTAAACTACTGTAATTGTAATAAATCTTAACAAAGTGCCTCATAATTTTAGTATATGCTAGTAAATTATGTGTAATTTAATGACTATGCAATTAAGTGAAAGAGCAAAGCAATTAATTCCCCAAGCCAGAATTGTCAGTTTTGCCACTTGGAAAAACTTATATTCAGATGAAATAATTGCCATTTTTCAAGAGGCTGACAATCAAAGTCGATATCTCACAGATGAGGATTTAGAACGCATTAAAAATCTCGCTCCTAATCTCTCTTTAATGCTAGAAAAAGCCAGATTATTGCGAGATCGAGCTCCTAATCTTGTTGCTGATGCGAGGAAAAAGGTATTAGCCGACTTTCCCAATATCACTGAGCCTGGCAATGACCTTTATCCTCCCGAACGTGCTGAAGCCTGTTGGCGCGATTTTTGGCAGTTCCTACGCTGTATCACCTATGGAATTGCAGGTAACAGTCCTCAATTTACTAGCCAAGAAGGACTCAAAAACATGGAGCTACTCTATCAAGAATTGCGGGTTCCTGTTTCTGCGATGCTCTGTGGACTCGAACAGTTGAAAACCGTTAGCTTGCAGCAATTTAATTTTGAAGACCGGAATTTATTGAGCCTCTATTTTGACCATTTAATCACTGGGCTAAAAAAATTTAGTCAAGCTTAATCAACTAAACAGTATCAGATTCCTTACTGTTTATTTGATTAAGCAGATTTTCTAAAGCAGCAGCAACGACTCGATGATTTGAGTC
This sequence comes from Microcoleus sp. A003_D6, assembly GCF_036702825.1. Lineage (NCBI taxonomy): Bacteria > Bacillati > Cyanobacteriota > Cyanophyceae > Oscillatoriales > Microcoleaceae > Microcoleus > Microcoleus sp. A003_D6. The sequence goes on from NZ_JAUBWA010000040.1 coordinate 3,454, forward strand.
TTGCCGAAGTTGACTTAAGATTTCCCTAGCCTGCGGATCGTCAAAATGTTGCAAAGCAGATGCGACGTGCTGACGCATACCTTCATACTCAGAATTAGCCAGGATTAATAACTGAGAAAGTGCAGCCTGTTCCTGATTAGTTCCGGCCAATGTACCAAGTGCATCCACAGCGGCTTCCTGAGTGGTCATATCTTCGCCAGCTAAGGCTTCCATACAGACCTCAAAGAGTTCGCTTTCGCACTCCATATCAACCAAAACAGCCAGAATACTACGACGAACTAACCAGTGGTCATCCTGAAAAAAAGTCAAGACTAAATGAGATGCAGCACATCGACCAAAAAGCGAAAGAGAATTAGCAGCCTCAGCTCGCACATTCGGCGTATTATCAAATTTCATAATTTGGAGCAATGCGGCGAAGGAATCGGCGGTTTGTTGTGTCCCAAATGCCCGGCTGACAAAGGAACGTACTAAGAATTCCGGGTCATCGAGTTTGCCCTTGAGCAAGGGAACGGCAATCTCCGGTTTATAATCCTTGAGAGCCGCGACGGCTTTGAGTCGATACTGAAAATCAGGATTGTTCAGAGACGTTTCGATTTCGTGAATCTCCATAACCACAACCAAGTATAATTTTGCTTTATTTTAACCAAAAACTTCCTAATTGTGCAAACAACCAAAGATATTTTAATACTTAATAACCTTGGCGGTTGTTATAGCTAAGCTCTTTGATCGAATCGAGTCTGAAAACAGCCGTACTTGAACCAATATTGTCGCAGTTCATGATGAGGTGTATGCAAACTGGCTTTAGCCTGATAGAGAATCACTTGTCGATGATTTCCCATCCAAAGTCGTTTGCCTGGTTCAACAGAAATTAAGCACCCTCCTAGACTGTTAACACATTCCTCAAATCGCTCAACTGCTGGATAGTCTAAAGTTTCAAAAATTAGCAATTGACCGGAAAAAATTAGGTGACGACTTCTGATCCAAGCCTGCATTTTTTTAGCAGCTATTGGGGGTAGCATCTTTCAGATACTCAGCTTGAAAACCGAGTGATTTATTTTTATTTTCAAGATTTACAGAGAAAAAGAGCGAATAATAAACTCGCTCTAGAGAAAGTAGGAGATGCCAAACTTAAAGGAAGACAAAGGTGAAGTCTAGGTAGATTTAGCCAACTTCAGTAATACTGAGAATTTTGCCTCCCATTTTCTGAATATTTTTAATTTGCTGAGACATTTGAGCATAGCTGACTTCATAGCTGATATTGCTCGCTCTGACCTTAGCACCACCAGACTTAGCAGCAGCAATCCGAAAACGTTTACCAGTTGTGCTAGAGGCTCCACTGGTACCAACGCTAGAAAGTTTGATTTTCTGAGGCAGATTGCTCGCAATCGTAGCAATTAATTGAGCTTGATTGCTGCGATCGCTAGTAGCTGCTCCTCCCAGTAAAGAAAGCATCCGATTAAACCCGACATTCTTGATACCAGTTTGGCTGCGAATGCTCCGAGGATAAGGCACAATATTCTCGCCAAAGTTCTGGATGTAATCGTTACTATCGATATAAGAATCGATTTCGGCTTCATAGCCTTGAGTGTTACAAATTTGGACGTGATGCGAAATCTCTGTCTGTTCTAAAGGAGCGCGACCAAGCAAATGCTTGCAGTTTAACTCGATGAACCGATAGGCAGAATTGGTGTTAAAAAAGAGAGACTGATACAGGTCTGATTTTGCCACTTGTCTGACAAATTCACGCACCGTAATATCACCATTGCGAAGCAAAGATTTGGCACTGGTGAGACGCTGACTTTCCATCAGGTGAGCATTTCCTAACACCTGTCGGTAAGCAGCACGAATGACGACTTGTAAATCGTCTTCCGTGGCATTGGATCGCAGTTCTACTGGGTCACTGACAAAAGCGGCTGTTAAACTGGACATTGTTTTTTCCTAACGTTAATTAAAGTTTGATTGAGAGTGTAAAAAAAAGTTACTGTTGGTTGAAATAGCTTGACATAGGCGAACACATCTGTTACTTAGGCACAGAAAAACGCTCGTTTCTATCGTTATCGCTTTCATAATTGCGAGGGCGATCGGATAAAAATAGCGATTGTTTCAGAGAGGGATAGAGAAGTAACTTTTTACTTCTCTACCCGCTAATCACTCTATGCCTCAAGCAACTTCTGTGATGCTGACAATTTTGCCACCTGCACGATGAATGCGCTGAATTTGCGGAGTCATATTCGCACCGGATACAAGATATTCAGTGTTACTTACTCGGCGAGGACTATCAAATTTAGACCCCTTGACTAAAATCTTGAAGGTCTTTTCGGTGGCATCTTTGTAAGCGCTGATCCGACCGCCTGTTGTTGGTAAAGTAATCTTGTTACCGCTATTGCCTGCCACAAAATCTACTAAGCGAGAAGCGGTAAAAGCACTATCAACTCCTGCATAACCTTGATACAGGGAAAGGGTGCGATTATAGCCGACTTGCTTTTGTCCGACTTGACTTTTTGCTCCTTGATAATAAGGGACTGTATTCTCGCCAAATTTTTCCTGATATTCTGGACTATCGAGATAAGAATCAATTTCTGCCTCGTAGCCTTCTTGGGTAGCCCGGCAAATATGCTCAGAAAGTTCCTCTTGAGCTAAAGGAGCGCGACCCAACAAATGTTTGAAGTTTAGCTCGACAAAGCGGTAAGGAGCGCAGGATTCAAAATACCGACTGCGATAAAAGTCAGATTTAGCCACAGCGCGAACAAATTCTCGTACTGTTATCGCGCCATCGCACAATTTGGATTCTGCAATCGTCAGGCGTTCACTTTCCATGACATGGGGATTGCCCAATACTTGCTTGTAAACAGCGCGAATTACCGCCTGTTTATCATCGGAGCTGCTGGTAGGCCAAAGTTCTACGGGCGCATCTAAAACGACACTCATTGAGTTTCTCCTAAAAATAAATAACGCTTCAAAACAGGGAATTAGGGATTGTGAAAGACACGCTCAGGGAGATAATTCCCCAAGTCGTTAAGGCTGAAGTTTGAGCGGTTGTTAGTTGACAGCAGTAATGCTGGAAATTACGCCGCCTTGTTTGTGGATGCGTTGATATTCTTGCGAGAGCCTATCAAATGGTACGAGATAGGCTTGATTGCTAGAGCGAAATTTAGAGACTCGGTTCATCACAGTCGTTCCTGTAGAACGATATCCAGTCACAGTAATGCGATAAACTTTGCCTTCTGTGGAGGCGCCTAATCCAGCACGAGTACGTGAATTGGCAGCAGACTCTTGGAACGCCCAACCATCTCCAACTGCACCACCTGAAGGGGGAACTATTGGTAGGGGGGTTTGCTGAATCACGAATTTATTCAGAACAGGGGATTTGCCAGAAAGACTGCCTTTGAGGTCGCTACTGGAAGCTCCCCGCAAGAGAGCAAACATATGAGTAAACCCAACCATATTTTGTCCGGGCTGGGTTTTGTAGCCTCGGTAATAGGGAACGATATTTTCCCCGTAGGCATTTTGGTATTCATCGCTGTCGAGGTAAGAATCAATGTCTGCCTCGAAGCCTTCAGTATCTAAAATGGTGCTATGTTCTCTCATTTCTTCTAAGCCATCAGGAGCCCGACCTAGAAGATGTTTGAAATTGAGTTCAATAAACCGATAGCGAGGACAAGTATCGAAAAAGCGAGAGCGGTAAGCGTCTGATTTTGCCAGAGCGCGGACAAATTCGCGCACACTGAATTCACCACTTTTGAATTGGGATTCAGGAATCGTCGCTCGTTCACTTTCCATGACGTAAGCATTACCCAAAACTTGCCGGTAAACGGCACGAATAATGGTTTCTACTTCTTCTTGTGAACGTCCTGGCATCAGTTCTAAACAGGGTGTTTCTTCAAATAAACTGACTCCAAGTCGAGATGCAGGTCCAAAAACCATTGAAAAAATCTCCACAATTGTATTACAGGAGAAACTATCATACTTCGAGGTTATATTAAAAAAATTTACATAAGTTAACATTATGCCTGATTTTGCAGCTTATTTGTACTACATAAAAAGGTTGATATCTTGGTTTGGAGTCTTTTAGTGGAAGCTTTTTGCTGTAGTACGAAGTGATTTTTTGTAATATAAGGCGATGTGACTTGAAATTATCAAGCCGATAACTTATAAGATGTGAGGTAACTCAGTGGCAAAACTTTGACGCTTTTCAAACTGTAGAGAGCCAAAACCCGAACCCCAAACCTGTTGATGAGTATTCACATCTAGACCTCGATCGAGGCTACTCCAAGTTGTTTCTGTAATCTCGACATCACTGACTAGGTAGGTGGAACAACCTCTTTTTTCGATGAGACAAAGGTTTCCAGGTTCCACACGGCCTCGAAACATTTCGCCGTCTCGTTTAAAAATCATGGAACAGTTATAGCGTCGTTGCAGACAATCTGGTTTAATAGTTTTGAGAATGCTTAATTCTCGTGCGGCTCCGGCGTACTGTATTGGGTCTTCGAGGCTATAATTTTCAATATAAATTTGAGTTCCCCGGTCAATTAAGCGATGAACTCCCTGACGATAGGGAGTCCACAGATCGTGATCGTAAACCTGTTCAGAGTAAAAGCCAATGGCATTGAAAAATTCAAAGGGTAAGGGACGAAAAAATATCCGAATATGGGCAAATTGTTGTGGGTTATCAAAGGATTGTTGATAGTTACTAAAATCCCCAGCCATCCACTGAGCTAAAGTGATTAAATCATTGCTTTTAACTGAATTCATAAGCTAAAAAGAAGGTAGAAGAAAGTTGATTAATAGCAATTAGTAATTCACTAATTCCCTGAGAGCGAACGAATCTCTGATGAAAATGAGGCGGTTACTACCCCACTTCCTCCACTGGTTTTAATTAGGGAAACACGAAACCGTAAATTAGGATTAGCAAACCAAATTTTTTCTTCGGCTGCGGCGTTATCGTAGGTAGTCAACAGCACAAAAGTTCCATCCTCTGTGATGTGATAGTCACTTGCTGCGGCAATAGTTTCAGCATAACCTCGATCTCGTAATAACTTACCGCGATTAGGCACATTTGGATCGGGGATTGGTACAAGAATGCAAGTCCCCTTAACCTCAGAATTCTCATCCCAATCTGACTCACCCTCCCAACTCATTTGAAAAGGCATTACGGCTTGGGATGGGTCAATATTATACAATTGACAGAGTTCGATTACTGCCCGATCGCCCGGTGAGATAGCAACGATATCAATGACTGACTGCACAGCTTCAAAGTGTCTGAATGTCAAATGATGGGCGCTGCGCTGCGATCGCCACCGCCCTAGAGAATTTTCAACAAACTGCTTAATATTGTTCATGGAAAACATTGTACAGGGGCAAGAGCCAAAATATTCTTGTCTTCAGAACTCCACTTTTTGCGCCCCTGTCCGCGAAAAAAAGTGCTTTTAGCCACAAAAGTAACAAATTGTTACTTTGTTTCTCAGGAATGAGACAGAGGGAACACCCCAGAGATATATTCAAAACCATCAAGTTAGTCACCAAGTTGACCAACTCTGATTCAGAAATAATTTTTCTAAGTTAAGGAGAACTCAATGCTTGACGCTTTTTCAAGAGCTGTAGTTTCAGCCGATGCCAGCACCTCCACTGTCGGTGATATTGCTGCCCTCAGAGCTTTCGTTGCCAGCGGCAACCGACGCTTGGATGCTGTAAACGCGATCGCCAGCAACGCTAGCTGCATGGTTTCTGATGCTGTTGCCGGTATGATCTGCGAAAACCAAGGCTTGATTCAAGCTGGTGGTAATTGCTACCCCAACCGCCGCATGGCTGCTTGTTTGCGCGATGCAGAAATCATTCTGCGCTATGTCACCTATGCTTTGTTGGCTGGTGATGCTTCTGTTCTTGATGACCGTTGCTTGAATGGTTTGAAAGAAACCTACGCAGCTTTGGGCGTGCCCACCACCTCCACCGTGCGTGCCGTTCAAATCATGAAGGCTCAAGCCGCTGCTCACATCCAAGACAACCCCAGCGAAAAATTTGCTGGTGCTAAGTTGCGGAAAATGGGATCTATCGTAGTCGAAGATCGTTGCGCTACTCTCGTTGCCGAAGCTTCCAGCTACTTCGATCGCATCATTTCGGCACTGAGCTAGTCTGTTGCTAATCGCAATCCGCTCAGCAAAATTGAAACTACGCTCACTGTCAAAATCACTTTAGGAGATTTAGGAAATGAAATCAGTTCTCACCACCGCTATCGCCTCTGCTGATGCAGCAGGCCGCTTCCCTAGCACCTCAGATTTAGAATCAGTTCAAGGTTCTATCCAACGCTCTGCCGCTCGTTTAGAAGCTGCTGAAAAACTGGGCAACAACCTGGATGCAGTTGCTAAAGAAGCTTATGATGCTTGCATCAAAAAGTATCCTTACTTGAACGAAGACGGTCAAGCTAACTCCACCGATACTTTCAAAGCAAAATGCCATCGCGACATCAAGCACTACCTGCGCTTGATCCAATACAGCTTAGTTGTTGGCGGCACAGGCCCTCTGGATGAATGGGGTATTGCCGGTCAACGCGAAGTTTATCGCGCTTTGGGCTTGCCTACTGCTCCTTACGTTGAAGCATTGAGCTTTGCTCGCAATCGCGGTTGCACTCCTCGCGATATGTCTGCTCAAGCTTTGACTGAGTACAATGCTCTTCTTGACTACGCGATCAACTCCCTGTCCTAATTAACTGACAGGTTTGTAATGTCGTGACAGGGTAGTTTCTACCAGACAAGTCTAGGAACTCTTGGCTCGTTGCTTTACCAATTTTGGTGAGGTAAGGGTAAAGAATTCCTAGGCTTGTTATTGTGTTTTAATAGGCATATCATATTATAGTTATTGCAGACTGCTAATTTTATGGATAAACGCTTTTTTAGTTTTTTTAATTTAACGGAAGACCAGGCGATCGCGCTTTTAGATACGCCCCAAGCTGATATAGGTGAAGAGGATTCCCGCTACATAGCTGCTTCCCACTTGATCAATTTCTCAACAGATCGATCGATCGCAGCACTGATGCGAGCAGTACAACAAACCGATCCGGTGCTGGAAAACCGGATTGTGCGCCGCAAATCGGTGGAAACCTTGGGAAGACTGCAAGCTGTGCAAGCATTGCCGGTGATTCGCACCTGTCTGGCGGATGATGATTGCTACACGGTGGAAAATGCTGTTTGGGCGATCGGCGAAATTGGCACTCAAGATCCGGATATTTTAGAAGAAATTGCTCAATTGCTGGATAAACCGGGACAAACCTACCGGGTAATTATCCACACCCTGACTAAATTAGATTATCAGCCAGCCACAGCCAGAATTCGCAGATTTGTCGATGATATTGACCCGCCGACTGCTAGTGCTGCGATCGCCGCAATTTGTCGCTTAACCAGAGACTTTTCTCAAATGGGAAAAGTTGTCGCGATGTTGCAACACAAAAATGTCCTCGGGCGCAGATTATCCATTCAGGATTTGATAGATGCGCGTTACTACGATGCAATTGGCAATATTGCCAGATGTCCGGTATCTTTAGTGTTTCGGCTCAGAGGAATTAGGATGCTAGCAAAAGCGGGAATTGCTGACAAAATCCTTACCTTTGCCACCATTCAACCTTATTTGGAACAAACCTTAAGAGACTATCCAGGGGATTTAGATTTAGTGCATAGTTATGAAAAATTACCCGACTTACCGTTTTTGATTCGCCAATTATACGAAACAGATTTTGGACGTTGCTATTTAGCCGCTAAAACGATACTTGAAAATTACTCCGAGGATGCACCAGCAGCTTTGTTTGCGACCTTTGCTGAAGAAGCAAATAATGACTATGGAGCGCATTTTCATGTGGTAAAATTGTTTGGTTGGTTAAAACATTCTGCCGCCTGCGATTTGTTATTGGAAGCTTTGCATCAATCCCAACCCCAGTTTCAAAAATCCCGTGCAGGGGCGGCGATCGCCCTGGGGGAACTGGGAGAACAACGTGCTATTCCAGAATTGAAAATCTGTCTGGAAACTAAAATCTGGGATTTGAAGTATGCTGCATTAATGGCACTAGAAAAACTTGGTGATGTCAGCGGTTATGAAATTGCTGCGGCCGACCAAGATTGGTTGGTTAGAGCTAAAGTAGATGCTCATACTTCTGTAATATCCGAATTATCTTAATAGGGCATCGGGCATCGGGCATCGGGCATCGGGCATCGGGCATCGGGCATAGGGCATAGGGCATACCTCACCACGCTTGAGAACCGCCATACAACTGTCAACTATCAACTATCAACTGTCAACTGTCAACTGCTATAAAACCACAAAAACCATGACAACAGATGCTTTGTTTGAAAAACTAAAACACCCGAATCCTCATCTGCGCGATCGGGCAATGTTTGAAATTGCTGATTCCCGCGATGAAAATACAATTTCTCGATTGGTGGGCATTTTAGATGAAGAAGATGTCACCTATCGTCGGGCGGCGGTAAAAGCCTTGGGCGCGATCGGTGAAGATGCCGTGCCATCGGTGGTTGAGGCATTGTTAAACAGTGATAATGTGACTGTGCGAGGGAGTGCGGCGAAGGTATTGGCACAAATTGCGATTAATTATCCAGAGTTGCCGTTTCCTGAAGCGGGTTTGCAGGGATTAAAAAAGGCGATCGACGATCCGAATCCTGTGGTTAATATTGCTTCAGTGATGGCCTTGGGGCAGATGGGTTCAAGAGCTTTTGAGATTTTGGTGGAGTCGCTGAATACAACGGATAATGTGGCGGTACAAGTGGCGATCGTGAATGCTCTTGCTTCTGTGGGCGATCGCCGCTGTGTAGAAGTTCTCACCACATTTGCAAATGATGAAGCCGTGGATTCCTATGTGCGGGAATCGGCGACAAGTTCTTTATCGCGGTTGGATTTGGTGATGAATTATAAGCGTGCAGGTAGTTAGATTTATTGACATTTTTGGCACCACTCTCGATCGCACACAGCACTTGCAGCCAACGCGAGCGCGGTTGGAGTTGACGCAATCAGTCGAGCTTTTTTAACTCTTGTGACTGTTCTTGCGATCGAGTTTCGAGACTCTGGCACACAAGTTCGCATAAATCAAAAATCATTACCGTATTGGATAAGCTGTTGCGGCATTTAATACCATTTCTCTAAAATCGTGCAACACTCTTCGACCCCCCCTAGCCCCCCCTTGCTAAGGGGGGGAACGAGAATACTGTTGCATTCTTTTTTAAAATTGGTATAAATTGTATGTGAAAAAACAATCAAACTCTTGTGGGGAGTAGGGTTGGGCCTCTCGCCCGCCCTGAATGTACAATTTAAATGCGCGACAGCTTATTGCGATCGCAATACCCAATACTTTAAAATTACCAGTGGGTCGATCGCCAATACCTTAACGGCACTTTCTTCCTCTTTGCTACTCATACCCCATAATCTGAAACCCAAGGATCGAGCTTAAATTCTGACGATAAAAAATCAATAAAACAAACTATCTTTGCCGGATAAAAACGACTGCGACGATAGACCGCCTGAATTTGCAACGGAGTCGGCTGATAATCCTCCAATACAACCTTGAGATCGCCCCGGTAAATCTCATCACCAAACATCCAGACCGGCGCTACCGCAATGCCCAAACCCGATAACACTGCTGCTCGAATCGCCACAGAACTATTAGTTTGAAAACAGCCCCCAACCCGCACCTTAATAGTGCCATCTGTTCCTTGAAAATGCCACTCATTGCCCGTTGCCAGATGGGTATAGACAATACAATCATGATCCGCTAAATCATCAGGTTTTTGGGGTTCTCCCGCTTGCTCAAAATAGCCTGTTGTTGCCACTGTGACGCGGCGAGTCGTGCCGATGCGATCGCCAATCAGGGAACTATCCAGACGATTACCAATGCGGATCAAAAGGTCTAAACCATCCTCTACAATGTCCACAAAATGATCCGCCATCATCAGATCGATCTTGACATCGGGATAGCGTTTCATAAAGGCTTTTAAACGGGGGACAATTTGCATTTGCCCAAAAAGCACAGGACAGCCCAATCGTAAAATTCCTGTAGCCCGTTCTTTTCCTGTTAAACTGGCCTCCGCTTCGGCGACGGTTTCCAAAATTTGCTGACAGTATTGATAATATTTTTTGCCCTCCTCGGTCAAACTCAAATGGGTAGTAGAACGAGTGAGTAATTGCACCCCCAGATATTTTTCCAGAGCGGCGATTTGCTTACTAATGGTCGGTTGCGTCGTCTGTTGTTCCCGCGCTACGGCAGAAAAACTGTTCATTTCGATCGCCCGAACAAAACTCTGCATACAGGCAATTCGATCCATAGCGTACTTATTCCAAAATGGCATATACCATATTCTATTTTGCCTGCTTCTCAAAGAAATTAAAATAGATGAGGATAGTCTCATCAACCGTTCTCACCCCAAAAACGCAGATGTTAAAACTCAAATCCCTCAGTCCTCTGTTCGCTCCCCTAGCCCTCGCTAGCGTTATCAGTGCGGGAGATATGGCTGTACATAGCTTTTTGCCCCAATTTCTAAATACGGCGATCGCTGCCCCGGAAATGACGGTTCAGCAAAAGATCGATATCATCAGTAAAAACAAGGGACAAGTTGGTAGTGGCGACCAATTGCGGCGATTTTTCTATGGCGATTTGTTACCTCTAGGAGTACAACCGGGTGGAGCAGGCATGGTGGTCAATCTCTACAACAAAGCCAACGATGTTACCTTTTCCTACTGTGCAACCTATGATGTCGTCGTAGCTGTGAAAAAAGGCAAAGTGCCAATGTTTACAGCCGCTGAAGTAAAGTAATTTGTTTTTTCCCTTGCAGATGGAATGTGAGGGAAAATTTCCTATATATTTATAGGGAAATCCTGTGAATTTACAACTTGAACTCTCGAAATTCCAACGGGAATTTTTTTCAAAAATTCCTCCTGCAAAAGCGGCAATCATGCAAGGAGCAACCCAAGCTTTAGCGAAGGAATTTCTAAGCCGAAGAGCCTTGAGAATTGACGATGAAGCCCCCGATTTTGTCCTACCAAATACTGACAGTCAGCAGATTAGTCTTTACCAGAAATTAAATCAAGGAGCGGTTCTTCTCTGTTTTTATTTTGGCAGTTGGTCTCCCTATTGCAATCTAGAATTACGGGCTTATCAGGGGCTATTACCCAAAATTCAGGCATTAGGAGCTTCAGTTTTAGCTATTTCTCCCCAAAGGCTTGATGCTTCGCGAAAAACAGCGATTAAAAACGCGCTTTCCTTTGATATTCTCAGTGATGCGGGTTGTCAAATTGCCCGTGATTATGGGGTTGTCTTTGAAATTCCCGCTCCTCTTAAGTTACTTTATACCGAACTGGGTCACGCTCTCCCCGATTACAACGGGACGGAAGATTGGCTGTTACCTGTTCCTGCGACTTTTATCATCGATCGCCGTCGTCATATTGCCCTAGCTCATATTGACGTGGACTATAGTAAGCGTTATGAACCAGCCGATGCGATCGCCATTTTACTGTCTCTGTTTCTGGCTGCTTAGTGCAAATTGATTTTGATTGTCCCTGAATCGTTCATTAATGGATCATTAACATGGAACTTCAAGATACATTGGCTTTATTACATCCGGCGATCGCCATTATTGTGGTCTTTCCCTTAATCGGAATTGTGCTGAATCGCGCCCTACTCACCCGTCAACGCCGTTTGCAAGTCGCCGATGGGGAAAAAAGTAAAATTCCGCCAGTGGTAGGTTCCGAGCACGTAGCGATCGGTAATTGGTTGAGTCGCTCAGTGGTAGGAGTTGCCCTACTGGGAATGGCCTATCCCATCTTCTCAAAAATGCTCGGTAACGACACCTTTACCAAAGAACCCTTTCGAGTCTTTTTTGCGATCGCCATTTTCCTGTTAAGCATTGCTTCTTTCACACTACTATTTAAGGCAAGAGTTAAACTCTGGCGGGGTATTTTTGCCACTTTTACGGGCATGGGATTGATTATTTTAGGAGCTCAGCCAGAAATTTATCGTCGGGATAATGAATGGTTTGTTTCCCATTATTACTACGGTATTACAGCCGCTTTATTGATGATTTTTTCAGTGGCGATCGTCCAAGATATTTATCAGGATAAAAAAAATAGCTGGCGCACCGCTCATATTATTCTCAATTCTTTTGCTCTACTGCTTTTTATCGGTCAGGGAATGACTGGTGCAAGGGATTTATTAGAGATTCCCCTCCATTGGCAAAAACAGCATATTGAGCAATGTGATTTTACCAATAAAACCTGTCCTCAACCCAAATAAAACGGTGATTTGAAAATGATGAAAGCAAGAATTTTTGCCCTAGAAGCTTTTGTGCGTTTCTCCGATCGAGTCGCTACGGTGACAGAAATTATTCAGACTGAAAATTCTAGCATCGCTATTTGGGGAGTCAAGCCTGGTCAAATTGTTAAAGCTCATTGTCACCCCGACGGACAAGATACTTGGGTGATGCTCCGGGGTAGTTTGACGTATTATTTAGGCAATGGTCAAAGCCAAAGCTTGAATGCTGGTGAAGTTGCGATCGCAGAAAAAAATCAGATTCATGGAGCAGTGAATGACAATAGTGAAGATGCTGTGTTTGTCTCCATTTATTCTGCTCCCCAGATTGGCTATGAAAAGGCATCACCTTAAGCTAATCTTTGTGTCATAAAATCAAAATCAATAAACAGCATGAAAGTTGCCAATAAAGTACATGAGTTTTTAATTCGAGTTCCTAGCCCGATGTATCTTGGCATTGCTATTTTGATTTTTGCTGCTTCTAATTCCATAACTCGTAAAATTGTGGAAATTGGACAAAATCATGCTATTAATGGCATAAATCCTATCTCACTGTGCAATGTTTTATTTGTGGGTAATATTTGTGCTTTAGGGTTAATGACTCTAATTTTTTATAAAGACTGGGCACCGAATACTCTGAAAGCTCTGACTCGTAAAGATTGGATTAGTTTAACTATTACAGGTATTTTATCGGGGGCGATCGCTCCAGCATTGATTTTTACAGCCCTGGGACAGACAAATATTACCAATATCGTTTTAATTGGGCGTATCGAACCAATTTTAACCCTTGTGTTGGGTGTTTGGCTGTTGGGTTCGCGGGTCGATTTTTGGGCAAGTGCAGGGGCCCTGATTTCCTTGGCTGGGGTGATAGTGACTGCTTTTTTAGGTAGTTCAGGGCAGATGATGACGGTGGCTGGATTTCAAATTGGAACAGGAGAAATCTTTGTGGCGATCGCTGCTATCATTGGTTCCATTGCAACCGTCGTTGGTAAACTGCAATTACAATCGATTCCCTTGGGAATTTTTACGATTTATCGCAATATTCTGGGGACGGTGATTTTTTTCATCTTGGCTAATCTCCTTTACGGGCCAAACCATTTTGCAGAAGTGTTATCTCCTTTTCTTTGGCAATGGATGATCGTCTATGCGGCGATTATTGTCGTCACGGGTCAATTATGCTGGTTAGCGGGTTTAAAAAATGCGACTTCAACGGAACTCAATTTAGCCAGTTTATTGAACCCAATTGCAGCTATAATAATGGCTTATTTGATTTTAGGGGAAACTCCTACTTTAGCTCAATATTTAGGGGGAAGTTTATTGTTTGTCGGGGTGATCTTGGGTTTGGTTGGCAACCTATATCAGGCTAAAATAAATCGAGAATTAGTTAAGCCCAGTCCTCGCGATGCAATGGAAATGGCGATCGGTTTCCGGGGAGTTTAATGTTTTTTTCTGCATTTTTAAGTAGCTGACAGGCTAATAAACTCAGTCCTAGACGCATTTCTTGCCAAAGAAACCGGGTTTTTTACCTAATCTGATGGCTCCCGCCAAAGATTTTAGCAAAAAAACCCGGTTTCTGATGTCTTTCGATTTCGGATTAAAGAATTGGAGATGATAGACTGCATAAGGATTTGGAGCTTACCTACAGTTGCATTATTTTTTTAAAATGGGTATCAATACCCAAGAGTTCAAAATTATCACTGGCTCGATCGCTCTTCAATTCGGTACGATCTCTTGTTGTCTGTAGCCCGAACGCTCTTGAGAGAGAGTGCGATCGCTTTTTGGTTGGGCGATCGCCAAGTTGTACTATACTGTCCTCTGTCAAAGACTACTAAAACCCAGAAAGGGTATATTATAACCTTAACCAGATCATTTCTTCCCCAAGGATATGTTCTACTGCTCGAATCCAAGGTGCTCTAATCCTTTCAATCCCGACAAATCTAAATTTTGTCAAAGTTGCGGCCAGCCTCACCTCAGCCCTCTATTCAGAAACCGCTACCGCGTGATTCGACTGTTAGGCGAAGGGGGATTTGGCAGAACTTATGAAGCGGTAGATACCGATCGCATGGACGATTCCTGCGTCATCAAGCAGTTTTTCCCCCAAGTTCAGGGAACATCAGCACTTCAAAAGGCTACAGAACTGTTTAAGCAAGAAGCGAAACGACTTTACGAACTCGGCGAACATCCCCAAATTCCTCGATTAATTGCTTATTTTGAACAAGACAAGCGGCTTTATTTAGTACAAGAATTGATTGAAGGGCAAAATTTACTGGCTGAATTAACTCAGCAGGGCGCTTTTAACGAAGAAAAAATTTGGCAGTTGCTGGCAGATATTTTACCGATTCTGAAATTTGTGCACGATCGCCATGTCATTCACCGAGACATCAAACTTGAGAATATCATCCGCCGCCGCACCTGCCCCAACTCATCTCTACCAACAACCGGAAATTTGCGCAATTCCGCTTTCAAAAGGGGAGGAAGGGGAGACTTAGTTCTGATCGATTTTGGGGTTTCCAAACAAGTGACGGACTCGCTGGTGAGCAAAGCAGGCACGACGGTGGGCACGCCCGGATATTCGCCGGTGGAACAAATGCGCGGTCAAGTTTTCCCCGGAAGCGATTTGTACAGTTTGGGGATAACTTGCCTGAGACTGCTAACTCAATGTTTGCCAAAAGTTGACGGTTCAGATGACCTTTATGACCCGATTAACGGCGGCTGGATTTGGAGAGAAAAATTGCCGCCCGGTACAAAAGTCAGCAGCGAACTGGGAACAGTTTTAGATAAATTGATTCAAGATTCTCTCAAAAATAGGTATCAATCTGCTGATGAAGTTATCAAACTTTTGAATCTTTCTTCTTTACCTCCCCAACCGCCCGCTGTTAAGGGAGGGCAACTTGCTGTCAATTCTTTGCTGACCAAAGGAGGGCAACTTGCGGTTAATTATGGGGAGGCAAAGAGAGGGCAACTTGCTGTAAAATATCGCCACACGAGTTTGCAACTCAATACCAATCCTCCCAATAAAAACAGCAAAACAATTAATACTAATTCACCTAATAATAACCGAAATAGATCAGAAGTTGCTGGTAATAAAACTTTTGAATTTGAGGTAGTGACAGTAGATAAGCGCGGCAACCCAACTAATGTTAATAAAAGCAAATCGCGTTTTTTTGAGGAAATTATCGGCAGCGGTAAAGTTATGGAAATGGTAGCCGTTCCTAGCGGTACTTGTTTCATATGTTCCCCCCAAAGACGAGGGCGACAGCGATGAAAAACCGCAGCACCAAGTAACTTTAGCAGCTTTCTATATTGGCAAGTTTCCTGTCACTCAGGCGCAGTGGGCGGCAGTTGCAGCTTTGCCGGAAATTAAAATGTTTCTCAATCCCGATCCTTCCCGTTTTAAAGGTGCAAATCGACCAGTTGAAAATGTTTCTTGGTACGAGGCTGTGGAGTTTTGCGCTAGACTTTATCGGAAAACTGGCAAGATAATATTGTTTGCCCAGCGAGGTCCAATGGGAATATGCTTGTCGGGGCAAAACTGTGACGGCTTTTCACTTCGGGGAAACGATTACTAGCGATTTGGCAAATTATAATGGGAATTCAACTTACGTGGATGGGCCGGAGGGAGTTTACCGCTTTCAAACCACAGAGGTTGGTATGTTTAACCTAATGCTTTCGGATTGTACGATTTGCACGGCAATGTTTGGGAATGGTGTGCGGATTCTTGGCACAATAATTACAACGGCGCGCCGGCTGACGGGAGTGTTTGGCAGTCGGGGGGCGACTTTTCGCTAAGGTTGTTGCGGGGGGGCTCTTGGAACGATCGTCCTCCGAATTGTCGCAGCGCGTGCCGTCTTAGATATCAGCCGGATTGCAAGGCTAGTATTGTGGGTTTTCGAGTGGTTGTTTCTGTTGTTTGATTTTGTGTCCGTTTCTATACTTCGTCTGGCGGCGCGGGTTTATGAAAATTTGGGTTAAGCTGTTCCACATTTAAACTGCATTATTTGTGGTCTATACCCCATACTGTAAGGGGTTCAGGCAAGAAATTTAAATGACTAACAGCTTAGTAATTAAAGATATTGGTGAACCCGTCCCGGAGTGATGTTCCGTTATACAATAACGAATAGATTTGATATATAGCGTTTCCCCACCCAGTGAGGTACAGTTAATAGTCATTGCGGGCACCGAACACACTACGAGTCGGAGCAAATGGGGTATGTCACGAACGCTTGAAATGACCAAACCTCATAATTTACATTATTTTTGTACAGTGCGTAACTCCTATGATCGATCGATCTTCTATGGCAACTCCAGATAATGAACCCCTACCTTTGCACGAACTGATTTCCCACATTCTGGAATCTGAGACAGACTTATCCGATCGCTCAGCTTGGAGAATTCCGGCACTAGGAACCATGCAGCCACTCAATCAAAGGCTTGCCAATCAGCCTGTTTTGAATTTTTTCAATGCTACCTTGCGCGGCATTGGACAGGCAATTTTTGTTAATAATCCTATTAGTGGGCTGCTGATTATCATTGCCATTTTCATCCAATCTCCCTGGCTGGGAACCCTGAGCTTACTGGGGACTGCCGCCGCTAACCTAATGGCGATCGCCCTCAAGTTGGAGCGCGGTACAATTCAAAATGGCATCTTTGGTTTGAATGGGCTGTTGATTGGTGCAACGTTGGCGTTTTTCGGGCTGCTTGGTGGCAAAGGTGTCTGGAATCCCAGTTGGATAATCGCGGCAATTGTTCTTTCTGCCCTGTCAACCGTTGTCTTGCAGACAGTGGGGACATGGTTTGCCACCCGGTTCAGAGTCGCTCCGCTTGGCATCGCTGTTCATGTAGTCTTGGTTGCCTTCCTGCTCCTGATTGCGGTTGTGCCTCAACCCTTCTTTAATATGGGTTCGCCTCCTCCCCTTGCTCCTCCCGTTTCACTAGATGTCTGGCGAGTGGCTCAATCCCTCCCTGTTAGTCTGGGGCAAGTCTTTTTCGTAGACAATCTAATTTCCATCTTTCTGGTTTTTCTGGCAGTTGTCATTTCCACTCCGATCGGTGCAATGGTTGGATTGCTGGGTTGTGCCATGTACCTGCTGGCAGGTTTGCTAGTTGGAGCCAGCCCCAATCAACTGTATAGCGGGTTTTTGGGCTATAACGCCGTTCTTACTGCTGTGGCGATCGGCGGAATGTTCTACGCTCCAAACCTCCTGAGTATTTCGCTGGGTGCAGCTTGTGCGTTCCTGGCATCGATCGCCAGCCTTCTGTTGTTCCCCCTATTCTCTGTGGCTAAGTTGCCTGTGATGGCTTTGCCCTTTGCCATTGTGACGGTAGGATGTTTGCTGATCGTGCAGCGAGCGCTGCCCTCCTTGGTACCCGTCTCGCTTTATACAATAGCCACTCCCGAAGAACACCGACAGCGTTTCCTGGTTGCTCGCGACATCATCACCCGCTTTCGCAAACAACTGACGGCGGCGATTAAGGGGGAACGTCATAACGTCCTATTTGAAAAGGCATCTCCTGAAATCAAAGGCAACCTTCGCTATATTTTTGATGCCATCGATCGCGATCGCAGTGGTGAACTTTCAACTCACGAATTAGCGACACATCTGCAATCAGCAGGAAAAGCCTTCAACGAGGGTGAGTTAACGTATTTATTCAAATCGATCGATCGCGATGGCAGTGGAGAAATCGATTTTGAAGAGTTTGGCGAATTAATGCTGCGTCACCGCCGTCTCATGTCGAGGTACACTGAATTTGTCACGTATTTTCTACCGCTTGATGCTGACGAAGATGAATCGATCAGCACCAAGGAAATGAATACGGCGCTCTCTAGTGTAGGAGAACCGCCCCTGACTCAGGAGGAAGTGGAATTTTTGCGCGATCGCACAGGAGGACAGCCGTTAACCTGGAATCGGTTTATTGAAGTGCTGCTTGTGACTTAAAGCAAAATTCCGCTTACTACAAAACTCAACAATTATATTCAGGGGTAAAAGACTATGACGTTCACCGAACGGTTTAAAAGTTTCACAATTTTGCATTCAAATGATATGCACGGAGACTTTCTCGCAGAAGCTACGGGTCTAGCAGAGGGTCATGTAATTGGTGGGATGGCGCTGCTTTCAGGCTATATCAATAAAGTTCGCCAGGAAGAAAAAAACGTGCTTTTTGTTATTTCTGGTGATATGCTCCAAGGTTCTACGATTGATGTGGAGTATAAAGGTCTTTCAACCATAGAAATTATGAATTACCTAGCTCCAGACGTAGTGACGCTAGGAAATCACGAATTGGATTATGGGTTGCCTCACTTACTGTTCCTGGAAAAAATGGCAAATTTTCCGATCGTGAATGCCAACTTGTATATCAAAAAGTACAACAAGCGCTTGATGAATCCTTATATCATCCTCAATGTAGATGGATTCGATATTATGTTCATCGGGATTATTACTGAAGAAGCTCTTAAGACCTTAAAACGTGACAGCGGTATTGGCACATTTGTAGGTCTTGAAGATGCTGCATCAGAAGTTGGTAAAATTTGCAACGCCTACAAAAATGATGACATTGACCTAACAGTCATCCTGACCCACATCGGTTTTGAAGAGGATAAAAAACTAGCGGCATTACTAGACCCGGAATGGGGTGTAGATATGATCATTGGCGGACACTCCCACACATTTTTAGAACAACCTGCGGAAGTTAACAACATTCTCATAGCACAAGCCGGAGTTGGCACAGACCAAATTGGGCGTTTCGATATTGTAGTGGATGACGATACTAACAGCATCGTTGAATGGAAGTGGCAACTCCTGCCTGTAGATAATAATCTGGCTGAGCCAGATACCGAAATCGAAAAGCTGATTGCTACTTTCAAAGAAGATGTAGATCGTAAGTACAATCGACTGATTGGACGATTAGCCCGTAAACTGACTCATCCTAAGCGTGAAGAAGAAACTGAATTGGGTAACTTATTCGCTGATATTTTTGCCCAATTAGATCGGTTAGATGTAGTTTTTGTAGCCAGTGGTGCAATCCGGGGAACAGAATTAGGCCCGCCAGTGACATTGAGCGATCTTAAACAAATCTTCCCTTACGAAGATCCTCTGCATAAATTTAGCGTTACAGGGGTACAACTCACTAAAATATTCGCACATATTATGAGACTGGAAAACAGAATCCCCGGTGAAAGTGAGTATCTTCAGGTCAGTAAAGGTGTTGAGGCAGTTTATAGAGACGCGGAAGAAAAGCTTGAATCTTTGAGCATTAATGGACAACCTGTACAAGACGATAAACACTATACCATTTGTATGGATGGCTATCGTTTCCAAAATTCAGAGCATACTCTAGGCATAACCCATGAAGAATTAACAAAATTAGCCGATCCAAAAGTAGTCACAACATCTTGCCAGGATGTGGTTGAAGAATACTTTAGTCATCATCAAAATCTTGACAGCCATATCGAAGGCAGATTTGTCTACAAGTAAAGAGACTTTCAACCCTTGCTTTACGGGTTCCGCCTGTGTAGCCAGGGTTTATATCGCCTTGTGATTAGTTTTATGGAGCAGTAATTAGCATGATCGCCCTTCCAAATCAGTCCGTGCCAGTAATAGTAGATACAGACGGTGGTGTTGATGATGCCTTGGCTCTGATTATGGCATTGAATTCACCCCAATTAGACCTGAAAGCCGTCACCGTTGTCGCTGGCAATATTAATGTCGAGCAGGCAGCTAATAATGTGTTGCGCGTCATCAGTATTGTTGAACCCGATACTTCGCCCATTGTTGCCAAAGGCTGTCAAAAACCACTGGTGAAACCCACCTTCAATGCAGCAGGAATTCATGGTGCAGATGGTTTGGGTGAGTTGGAGCAATTTAAGGAAGCTGATGGTACACCTCGCTATCCCAAACTTACTACTAAGCCATCTACAGAGAATGCTATCGATCTGCTGCTCGAGGCAGCTCAAGAGTACGATAATCTGACCATTATTGCATTAGGCCCGCTTACAAATCTAGCCACAGCGATTCAGGAAGATGGCGCAACCATGAAAAAAATCGGGCGAATCATCATCATGGGTGGGGCTGTTACAGTACCGGGAAATATTTCAGCAGCGGCTGAATTTAACTTTTTTGTCGATCCCGATGCGGCTCAAGTCGTTATGGAATCGGGGATTCCCCTCACCTTAGTTGGTCTAGATGTGGCGATGAAAGCTCCTTTATCCCGCCAAGTCGTTGAAGATAATTTACAGCGTCGTCCTTCAAAAGTTACCCAGTTTATTGCCGATTGCACGGGAATTTATATGGCTTTTTATCGTGACAACGAAGGCTTTCACGGGTGTTATTTACACGATCCCTTAGCGATGGCGGTTGCAATAGATCCCAGTTTGGTAACGACAGAATCGCTACATATGATGGTTGAAACTCAGGGACGATTTACGACTGGAATGTCACTAGCCGATCGACGCGATCGCAGAGATGAGGAAACTAATCCCCCCAATGTAGAGGCTTGTTTGGATGTGGATACTGAACGGTTTATGCAGTTGTTTGCTCAACTCGTATAAAGCGGTTCTCAATTCGATTAGAATACATCTGGAGTCAGGAGTCCGAAGCCACAAGTCAGAAATCAGAAGAGAGAGAATTGTGTTCAACTCATTTGATAGCAGCTATAAAGCATTTGGTAATATAGCGTTTTCTAGTAAGCGTGAGGTACAGTACAGAGAAACCCGGTTTCTTGAAGAAACCGGGTTTCTGAATAGCCGATCGCCCAAATTCTTGCCTTAACTAGCCTTCTTTTGAGGAGCCATTATGCGTTCCACACTCATAGCAGCCACGCTCAATGTCACCACAGCCATGCCCAGAATTGCCACAGGCTGCAACTTCTCATTGATAATTATAAACGCAAAAAGTGCGGTCATCGCCGGCCCCAAAGTGCCAATTACTGACGCTAAGGCCGCCCCCGCAAAGCGGATGGCAAAATTATTCAAAAGATAGCTAAACAGCGTCAGCACCCCTAAAACAACGCCTCCCACAATCAAACCCGGCCACACATTTTGGTCGATTTTAGGAGCCAAATTTTCCGACAGCGGCACCCACAAACTCAGCGAGGAAAATACAAAAATTGCGGCGAAATTAACTAAACTAAAAGGAATCGGGTGCAGCTTGCCCGCGGCCATTTGCGTCAGCAATACGTAACCTGCAAAGGTAATCCCAGAAGCCAGTGCCGCCGTGACTCCCGCCCCGACATTGCCGCCGCCCGGAGCTTGCACTGCAAAACTGGGCGACCCAGCCAAAATCAGACCTGCGGTAATTCCCAACATCGCCAAAAAGCCGATCGTACTGGGGCGAGCGCCAAACAATAGCCAAGAACCGAGTACGGTGACGATCGGGTAAATAAAGAAAATCGTAATCGCAATCCCCGCCGGAATATTGCCGATCGCCAAATAAATCAAAACCTGAGACAAAAACAGAAAAAATGCACTTCCTAAAACCTTGCCCCACAAAGCTCGATCGCCCGACTGGAACAACCGCCTAATATCTTTCCAAACAGAAGGATACAGAAATGTCGCCAATATCGGCATCAAAGCCATCACCACGATCAGCCGCATCAACAAAATCAACAAAGAATTTCCAAAACCTGGAGTCACCACCCCCGGAAATTCAAACAAGCCAAAAACCATCCGAGGATTTTTGCCTTTAATCAAAATTCTTAAACAAACATTAAACAGCGACAATACCACCGCCGAAGACAAAGCCAGCACCAAACCTGTCTGTACTTGAGAACCTGCTTTAGCGGGTGCAGCAGGCACTGAAGAAGGCTGCGGCACGGCTTCCCGCGGCGCATCCGCAGGTGTGGGCGGGAGAAATTGCGGGCGGACAGAATTAACAGAATTAGTTGATTCCTCGGGATAGGAATCTTGAGCGTCGAAAGGATTCTCAAGATATGTTTCTTCTTCTTCGAGTTCTTCCCTGATGCGGTTTACGAGATTTTGTAACAGCTCTTCCCCTTGCAGTTCCAGGGTTTTCATGTTGTTGAGCCGCACGGAAAGCTCGCTTTCGTAACTGGTTAAATCTTGTTCCAGCATCTGGAAACTGCGATCGATCCTTTCATCCAGCGCCGCCAGCAATTCCGACGCCCGTTCGTCGTAGTTGCTCGGCGGCAGGGGTATCGGGAACTCGCCGCTGGGAATCGGGCTGCTGAGAGAATGTCCCGAGTTAGCGCTGAGTTCGTTGAACCGCTGCACCAACAAATCCTGCAAATTGTGAGCCAAAACTTGAGCCAACTGCTTCAGCCACAATTGCTGCTGCTGAATGTATCGCCCAGACAGAGATTCCATTTGCTGAGACTGCAATTTGCGATATTGCTCCCGGAGGTCTTCAATATCGTCAATCAGGTGATTTTTTTCAGTTTGCAGCCGAGTAATGTCTTGATTTAACTGGCCTTTGACATTTTGATGCAAAGCGTCCAGTTCTTGCATTACTGAGTGGAGGACTTCTTCTGCTGATTGTACATCCTCTGGCTCGCCCTTTGACGAGTATACGTTCCGCTGCGCCATTAGCCTATAACCTCTAATTTAAACTGCACGTGAGAGTGTTCTTAAGTATTTTGGCTGCATCAGGTCGCAAGTTTTAGTGAGTTGATCTAAAAGATTGCGAGCACTGTTGAATCAATAGTAGTCGCTAAGGTAGAGATGTGAGAAATTTGCGTGAAGCAAAGCTATCCCGAAGGGAATCGCCCCAAGAACACTTTGTGCAATTACAAATCATCAGAAAAATGGGTAGAAACCCCGTCCTTTTAGGACGGCTTTACATTTTTGATTTACTACCGCCTTGGGACTGGTTGGCTCGGTGTGCTTTTGTGTTGCACTTTCAACGGGACAATTACCGCCTCAAACTTCCCAGCCCTGTACGCATAGTGTTTTGCTCTTTCGAGCCTCCCTTGCGGGGTAAAGTTAGCTTGTCGGTCAAGGTTTAATGAGCTTGTTAGGCCCGTAGCACTGTCTCAGTGACCTTAAGACTGTTTAACTACCAGCGACAGAGCAGGGAACTAGCTTCGCATTCTCCCGGTGTCGTGACTCAAAAAACGTAGCCAGTTAAGACTTAGGCTGGTCAGAACGGCTTGTTAGATTTCTCCTTCAAGCCTCATGCCTGATAGCTGAGGTTCCTGACACTACAACTTGACCTCTCCACGAATTGCTCCCGGTAATTCTCGCATATAACTCACCCGATCGCACCCGACTCACAAACCTAAGACTCAGTTGGGCGACTAAATTTGATTGGGGGGTCGCACTCCTAGCCCCTCAACGGATAACTTGATGCTGCGGCCAGAAACCGGGTTTCTTTTGCCCGCGTCTCTCCCGCACTCCCGCACCCAGATTTATTATATTAAAGGTTCCGATCTTTTGCTCGCGAAAGTTTTTAGAGGCGATCGCACCGTCAAAAAGCCACCCCGCGCCATCAAAAAATTAACACATCCCATCCCCCAAGAGCAACAGATATGGCATCCGAAATTTATGACAATTCCTTTACAAGCGATCGACAAAAACTGAATATTTCCTCAGAAGCCGAAGTATGTGTCTTTCCGGCATCATTTGCCCAGCAGCGCTTGTGGTTTCTCGACCAATTCTCACCGGAAAACCCTTTCTATAATGTAGTAACCGCACTGCGCTTAACTGGTTCCCTCAACTTAACAGCCCTAGAGCAAACCTTCAACGAAATAGTGCAGCGACACGAAACTTTGCGAACCACTTTTGCCGCAGTATCGGGGCAACCAGTGCAGCTCATCTCTGCCGCTTTCAAGACTAATTTAAAACTCTTAGAACTGCAACATTTGCCGCCAGAACAACGGGAAATAGAAGCAAATAAACTCGCCGCAGCAGAATCTATTCGCCCTTTCAATTTATCCACCGGGCCGCTGATGCGAATCACCATCCTGCGGCTTACAGAAACCGAGCATATTCTATTGCTAAATATGCACCACATAGCCTCCGATGATTGGTCGATTGGTGTGCTAATTCGAGAAATAGAAGCTATCTATACAGCGTTTATAAATCAACAGCCATCTCCCCTCTCAGAATTATCGCTTCAATATGCCGACTTTGCCGAATGGCAGCGCGAATGGCTGCAAGGTGAAGTATTAGAAACTCAGCTAGCTTATTGGAGGCAGCAATTGCACGGGATTTCAGTGTTAAATTTGCCCACAGATCGCCCTGCACCAGCTAGGCAAAATTATCGCGGAAAAACTCAATATTTAGAACTGCCTAAAAAGCTGAAAAACGAACTTTTAGCGCTCTCGCAGCGAGAAGGAGCGACTTTATTTATGACAGTCCTCGCAGCATTTCAAACTTTGCTTTACCGCTACTCGCAGCAAGCAGATATTGTTGTCGGTTCGCCGATCGCCAATCGCAACTTGACCGAAATAGAAGCATTAATCGGTTTTTTTGTCAATACTTTAGTGCTGCGAACAGACTGCTCGGGAAACCCGACATTTCGAGATTTTTTGAGCCGGGTGCGGGAAGTAACCCTGGGAGCTTACGCTCACCAAGATTTGCCTTTTGAGAAGCTAGTCGAGGAATTGCACCCAGAGCGATCGCTCAATCGACATCCGCTGTTTCAGGTGGTATTCGGGCTGCAAAATGCGCCGCTGGACGAGCTAGAATTGCCAGAATTAAAGTTGAGTTATTTTCATTTGGAGACTCAAACAACGCGCTTTGATTTAGAGCTGTATTTGTGGGAAGCTTCCGATAATTTTAGGAGCAGGTACGGCGAACATTGGGAAGATTCGGAAGGCCTGAGAGGCTTAGCTGTGTACAATACGGATTTATTTGATGAAGTTACGATCGCCCGAATGCTGAGGCATTTTAAAACGCTGCTGGAAAGCATTGTGGCTAATCCCGAACAAGGAATCGCTAACTTACCTTTATTGAGCGAGGATGAAGTGAATCAATTATTCAGAGAATGGAACGATACTCGCACAGATTATCCTCAAAATAAGTGCATTCATCAGTTATTTGAAGAGCGAGTTGAGCAGCATCTGGAGAATGTCGCCCTAACTTTCGACAGCCAGCACCTGACTTACAGAGAACTCAACAGTCGCAGCAACCAACTGGCGCGCTACCTACAAAAAATGGGCGTGGGGGCGGAGGTTTTGGTGGGGCTTTGCGCGGAAAGATCGATCGACCTAATTGTGGGGATGTTGGCTATACTGAAGGCTGGAGGAGCATATCTGCCGTTAGATCCGAGCTATCCGCGCGATCGGCTAAACTTGATGCTGGAAGATGCTCAAGTTAAAGTCTTGCTAATTCAAGATAAATTGATTGAGAATTTCCGAGACTTCTCGAATACAGTGATTAAGTGCGATCGCGATTGGGAACACATAGCCAAAGAAAGCGCCGAAAATCCCGCCAACACCGTAACAGCAGACAACCTAGCTTACGTTATTTACACATCAGGATCGACAGGAAAACCCAAGGGAGTTGCTGTCACCCACAAAGCAGTAAATCGGCTGGTACTCAACACAAATTATATAAAAATAGAACCTACCGATAAAATTGCCCAAGCATCAAACGCTTCATTCGATGCAGCCACATTCGAGATTTGGGGAGCCTTGCTTAACGGCGCTCAACTCGTGGGAATTAGCACAAATATTACCCTTTCGCCTCACGATTTAGCCTTAGAACTGCGCCAACAAGCCATCACAGTTTTGTTTTTAACAACAGCCTTATTTCAACAAATTGCTAGAGTTTTACCGCAAGCTTTTGATTCGCTGCGCTGCTTGCTGTTCGGCGGAGAAGCGGTCGATATTAGATGGGTGAAAAAACTTCTCAAACACGCGCAAACCACTCAATTAATTCACGTTTACGGGCCTACAGAAAATACCACATTTTCGGCTTATTATTGCGTGCAAGACGTACCCGAAACCGCAACATCTATCCCCATCGGCCGCCCGATCGCCAACACGCAAATTTATCTCCTGGATGCGGATTTGCAGCCGGTGGCGATCGGTGTTATAGGTCAATTGTACGTCGGCGGTGACGGATTGGCGCAAGGCTACCTCAACCAGCCAGATTTAACTGCTGCTGCATTTATTCCTAATCCTTTTAGCAATAAATCTGGTTCATGTCTTTATAAAACAGGTGATTTAGGTCGCTATTTAGCTGACGGCAACATCGAGTTTTTAGGTCGCATTGACGACCAAGTAAAAATTCGCGGCTACCGCATCGAATTGGGAGAAATTGAAGCGGCTTTGTGCCAGCATCGCCAAGTGCGCGAAGCAGTAGTAATTGTGAGGGAAGACATCCCCGACGATAAACATTTGGTAGCTTATGTTATTCCTGAAGGCATCAATAAAAAATCAGAAAGTCAAAATCTAAAATCAAGTGACTTGCGCCAATTTTTGCAAGAAAAGTTACCCGGATATATGGTTCCGGCAGCTTATGGAATGCTGGAGAATATGCCGCTGACGCCCAACGGCAAAGTCGATCGCCGAGTATTACCTAAGATAGATACAAACAGAGAGGATATAACAGAAAATTATGTAGCGCCTCGGACTGATATCGAAGACGTGCTAGGGAAAATTTGGGCTAAGGTTTTGAACAAACAGCAAGTTAGTATCTACGATAATTTCTTTGAATTAGGCGGGCATTCCCTGCTAGCAACTCAGTTAATTTCTCGCATCCGAGACGCTTTGCAAGTCGAGTTACCTGTCAGCAATTTGTTTGAGGCCCCGACTGTGGCGAGTCTGGCAAAATATATTGAAACAATGCGCTGGGCCGCGAAAAGTCAAACAACTACCAACCCGATCGATGATACTAGAGAAGAGGTAGAATTTTGAAGATAGTTGAGTTTTTATCCTACCTTCGCAGTCTAGATATTAATGTTTTTGTTGAGGGCGAGATCCTGCGCTGCAACGCTCCCGAAGGAATTATTACACCAGAACTGCGCGCCGAAATTTCTCAGAAAAAAGCCGAAATTATTTCATTTTTAAAAGCAGCTAATCGTACTTCTAGTTTCACTCATACACCGATTGTTCCGATGGGGAGGGACGGAAATCTACCGCTTTCCTTTGCACAGCAGCGCTTGTGGTTTCTCGACCAATTAGTACCGAACAATCCCTTCTATAATGTTCCCGCAGCATTGCGTTTGACAGGTTCGCTCAATTTTTCGGCGCTGCAACAAACCTTCAATGAAATTGTGCGCCGCCACGAAGCTTTACGCACGACTTTAGCAGTAGTTTCGGGGCAACCTGTTCAGAGAATAGCTGCTGCTTTCCACCTTCCAATTAATGTAGTGGATTTGCGAAACTTGCCAAAGGAATCTCGACAAACTGAAGCAAACAGGCTCACCACTGAGGAATCTCAACGCTCTTTCAATTTGTCCAAGGACTTGTTGCTGCGAGTCACATTATTGCAGTTAGATGATGCCGAATATTTACTAATGCTGAATATGCACCACGTTGTCTCCGATGGTTGGTCTATCGGAGTGCTTATTCAGGAATTAGGCGCACTTTACACGGCATTTGCTAGCGAAAAACCTTCGCCTTTACCGGCTTTGTCGATCCAGTATGCAGATTTTGCAAAATGGCAGCGCGAATGGCTGCAAGGGGAAGTTTTAGAAACGCAGCTTGCTTACTGGAGACAGCAGTTAAACGGCATTTCTATGCTAAATTTGCCTGCGGATCGACCCAGGCCAGCAATTCAAAGTTACCGAGGCAAAAGGCAATTTTTGCAACTGCCAAAACAACTGAGCGAGGCTTTAGAAATGTTTAGCCAGCGCGAAGGAGTGACGCTGTTTATGACAATGCTGGCAGCTTTTAAAACTTTGCTTTACCATTACGCGCAGCAAGAAGATATTGTGGTCGGTTCGCCGATCGCCAATCGCAACCGCAGTGAAATTGAAGCATTAATCGGGTTTTTTGTCAACAGTTTGGTGCTGCGTACAGATTTGTCGGGAAATCCAACTTTTCGGGAAGTTTTAAACCGAGTCAAAGAGGTAGCATTAGGAGCTTACGCTCACCAAGATTTGCCGTTTGAGAAGTTAGTAGAAGAACTGCACCCCGATCGCGCGTTGAACCAAAATCCCTTATTTCAGGTGGCGTTTGCGCTGCAAAACGCGCCGGGGAATCGGTTAGAATTGCCAGAATTAACACTCAGCCCGCAGCAGTTAGATGTGGGTACAGCGCGGTTTGATTTGGAGTTTCATTTGTGGGAGCGATCGCCCAACAGCTCGGGAAGCAACCAATCGCCCAGCAATAAGCTGTGGGTTGATAGCTCGGAGGGCATCAGCGGCATGGTTATTTACAGCGCCGATTTATTTGATGAAGCTACGATTTGCCGAATGTTACGGCATTTTCAAACGCTGTTAGAAAGCATTGTCTCAAATCCAGAAGATCGCATCGCAAACTTGCAATATTTGAGCGCCCAAGAGCGCTATCAGTTGTTAGTTGAATGCAACAATAATCAAGCAGATTATCCGCAAGATTTGTGCATTCATCAGCTATTTGAAATGCAGGCGGATCGGACACCGGATGCGGTGGCGCTGGTATTTGGAGAGGAGCGAGTTACCTACCAGCAGCTCAATCTCCGCAGCAACCAACTAGCACGTTACCTGCAAAAAATCGGAGTGGGCGCGGAAGTTTTAGTCGGGCTTTGTGTAGAGCGATCGATCGAGCTAATTGTCGGGATGTTGGCTATCCTGAAGGCGGGCGGAGCTTATCTAATTTTAGATCCGAGCAATCCTGTTGCGCGATCGCACTTTATGCTAAAAGACGCTCAATTATCTGTGTTGTTAACTCAGCAAAAATGGGTAGAAGATTTGCGATCGCCCAATTTACAGATAATCTGTTTAGACACAGACTGGGAGATGATTTCCCAAGAAATCGCCGACAATCCCACCAGCGCAGTCACAGCCGAAAATCTGGTTTACGCGATTTACACCTCCGGTTCCACGGGAAAGCCGAAAGGAGTGGAAATTGAGCACGGGAGCTTGTTAAATCTCGTTTTTTGGCATCAAAAAGAGTTTGGAGTCTCAGCGGGCGATCGAGCAACGCAAATTGCAGCAATAGCTTTTGATGCTTGCGGGTGGGAAATTTGGCCTTATCTCGCCGCCGGAGCTAGCATCTACTTTCCCGAAGATGATATTAGGCGAGATCCTGAAAAACTACAAAACTGGTTAGTATCAAAAGCAATAACAATAAGCTTTTTGCCAACACCTTTAGCCGAGAAAGTTTTGCTATTAGATTGGCCTCAAACAACAGCTTTGCGAATCTTGCTCACAGGCGGCGAAAAACTGCAACAACATCCTTTAAAATCCCATCCATTTAAGCTAGTAAATAATTACGGCCCAACCGAGAACACCGTCGTCACAACTTCCGGTTATATTCCTGTAACAGAGCAAACAGACATCGCCCCGACAATTGGCCGCCCCATTGCTAACACTCAAATCTACATATTAGACAAATATTTGCAGCCAGTTGCGATCGGCGTTGTTGGCGAATTGTACATCGGCGGAAACGGACTCGCTCGCGGCTACCTCAACCGCCCCGATTTAACCGTACAAAGCTTTATTGTCAATCCTTTTAAACCAAATTCAGGCACCATTCTCCCTGACTTGTTTAGGAACAGGCAAGATGCCTGTTCCACAAGAGATGAATTTTATTGTGGAACAGGCAAGATGCCTGTTCTCGATAATGGTGCAACATCTCAGTTAAAACCAAATTCAGGAGAGCGAATTTACAAAACCGGCGACTTAGTGCGCTACAGAGCCGATCGCAACCTTGAATTTTTGGGACGCATTGACGAACAAGTAAAAATTCGCGGTTTCCGCATCGAATTAGGAGAAATCGAGACAGTATTAACTCAACATCCGGCGGTGCAGCAAACTGTAGCAATAGCTTCGGAAGATGGACAGGGAAATAAACGTTTAGTAGCTTATATTGCGCTGAATCCAGAATATAGCGTTGCCCGCGAAAAAAACCCAATAATGCAATTGCAGGACGAACAGGTTTTGCAGTGGCAAATGCTCTACAATGAAACTTACAATCAACCTGCTGTTGACTCAGATCCAACCTTTAATATTGTCGGCTGGAATAGCAGTTATACTAATCAGCCAATCCCAGCAGAACAGATGCGCGACTGGGCGAACAATCAAGCAGCCCAAATTTTAGCTTTGCAGCCGAGCCGAGTGTTAGAAATTGGCTGCGGCACAGGTTTGTTGCTGTTCCAAATTGCGCCTCGCTGCACTCAATATTGCGGAACAGACTTTTCACCTATTTCGCTCAACTATATTCAGCAGCACTTGGCAAATCAAGAGTTAGCGAATGTAACGCTGCTTCAGAAAATGGCGACTGACTTTGAAGGAGTAGAGACAGCAGCTTTTGACGCGGTGATTCTCAACTCTGTCGTGCAATATTTCCCGAATATCGACTATCTCGTGCAGGTGCTAGAAGGTGCGGTGAAAGCAACTGCTCCCGGCGGCTTTATATTCATCGGAGATGTCCGCAGCTTGCCGCTGCTGGCCGCTTTTCACGCTTCGGTACAACTGTATCAAGCCGAACCTTCTCTCGCGGGCGAACAGTTGCAGCAGCGAGTACAAATGCAAATATTTCAAGAAACAGAGTTAGTTATTGAACCAGATTTTTTTAGCGCATTAAAGCACCGCTTTCCGCAGATTGGCGGCGTAGAGATTCAATTAATTCGCGGTAGTTACCACAATGAGTTAACTGATTTTCGGTACAATGCTATTCTGCATATTACGTCGGAAACAAATCCCGCCCAATCCCCGGCAGAAGGGGAGTTGGGGGGATCAAAACGGCTGGATTGGTCGGCTGAAAATCAGAATTTGACTGTTACCAAGGTGCAACAAATATTATTGCAAAATCAACTCGATGTTTTAAGAATTGCTAATGTGCCTAATGCGCGGGTAACGGCAGCAGTTAAGGCGGCAGAGTTGCTGTCTGTTGGCGATAAATTTCCAACAGCAGGTCAGTTGCAGAAAGCCGTGGAAAAAGTCGAGGATTTAGGAGTAGATCCCGAAGGGTGGTATGCTTTGGAAGTTCCGTATAATGTTAATATTAGTTGGTCTAATTCCGACAGTCAAGGGCGCTACGATGTAGTGTTTGCACGGGGCAAAACCAGAGATTTTGTGCGAGAAACCCGACGCGATAACTTGCGTCCTTGGCGCTCTTATGCTAACAATCCCTTACAAGCTAAAGCAGCGCGGAAATTAGTGCCACAGTTGCAGGCTTATCTAGCAGAAAAACTGCCTGAATATATGGTTCCGTCGGCTTTTGTGGTGCTGGAGTCGCTACCTGTGACGGCTAACGGAAAGGTCGATCGCCTCGCTTTGCCTGTACCGGAGCCGATTAAGTTAGAATGGGCTGGCGGTTATGTTGCGCCTCAGACTTCTATTGAGGAAGTTTTAGTGAAAATTTGGGCTGAGGTTTTGGGGATAAAGCGAGTGGGTATCCGCGACAATTTCTTTGAATTAGGAGGCCATTCGCTGCTGGCGACTCAGCTTGTTTCTAGAGTGCGAGATGCTTTCGGGGTAGAGTTGCCTTTGCGCCGGGTTTTTGAAGCACCGACAATCGGAGATTTGTCTAAGATTGTGGAGAGTTTAAAGGATAAGAATGCTAAAAGCGAAGTTCCGGCTTTAGTGCCGATTTCGCGCGATAGTCGGCGGCGGAAGCTATCATCTTTTAATAGACCTCTTGGATAAATTTTTGATCGGTCAACCGCAGATATAAGGCAGATTAACGCAGATTAACGCAGATGATTTTAAGAGGGTTGGTGAATGAGTGCAAGAGAGATAATCTAGAAAGTCAATAAAAATGATGGCTGTTGAATAGGTGCAATTTCGATAAATATGCAGCAAGAAATAGAAGTTTTTGTATTCCCCGCATCGTTTGCTCAGCAGCGGCTTTGGTTCCTCAATCAATTAGCACCGGACAATCCTTTCTATAATGTCTCAACCGCGCTCCGCTTAACAGGTTCGCTCAACTTCAGATCCTTAGAGCAAACCTTCAACGAAATTGTGCACCGGCACGAAACTTTACGCACCACTTTTACGCTTTTGGAAGGCGAACTCGTACAAGTTATTGCTCCCATTTTAACCGTATCTATTCCCACAATCGACTTACAAAATCTTTCGCCAAATCAGCAAGAAACCGCAGCGCTGCAACTCGCAACCGATGCAGCGCAATGCGCTTTCGATTTAGCCGCCGGGCCGTTATTCAAAGTAACGCTGTTACAACTCAGTGAAACAGAACATATATTGTTGTTGAATTTACATCATATTGTGGCTGATGGTTGGTCGATTGGAGTGCTAATTCGAGAGCTGGGAATGCTCTACACAGCATTTGTAAAAAATGGGCTCTCGCACTTACCAGCACTGCCCGTGCAGTACGCCGACTTTGCAGAATGGCAGCACCAATGGTTGCAGGGCGAAGTATTAGAAACTCAGTTAGCTTATTGGCGGCAGCAGTTAAACGGAATTACTACACTCAATCTACCAACAGACAGGCAAAGACCTGCCGTTCCATCCTACCGCGGCGCTAAACAATTTATAACACTATCACCTGCTTTGAGCGAGGCGCTAAAGTCATTTAGCCAGCAAGAAAGCGCGACTTTATTTATCACTCTACTAGCCGCTTTTCAAACTTTGCTGTACCGCTATACAGGACAAGTAGATATTGCAGTAGGAACGCCGATCGCCAATCGCAACTTGAGCGAAATAGAAGCATTAATCGGTTTTTTTGTCAACAGTTTAGTGCTGCGTGCAGATTTATCAGGAAACCCAACTTTTCGGGAACTATTGCATCGGGTAAAAAACGTCGCAATGGCAGCCTACGCTCACCAAGATTTGCCCTTCGAGAAGTTGGTTGAGGAAATGCACCCCGATCGCGAATTGAGCCGCAACCCCCTATTTCAAGTTAGTTTCAGCCTGCAAAACACTCCTGTAGCAGCGCTAGAATTGCCGGGAATTGCTTGCGAGGCGATCGACTTTGACGCGGGAACCGCCAAGCTCGATTTAGAGTGCCACTTGTGGGAAGATGCAGGAAGTATTCAAGGGCAATTTGTCTACAGCACAGACTTATTTGATAGCGCCACAATTGCGCGCATGGCGGGACATTTCCAAACGCTGCTCGAAGCCATTGTTGCCAATCCCAAACAGCACCTCAGCGACTTGGCTTTGCTAACAGCGCCAGAATACCAGCAATTATTAATCGATTGGAATGACACTCAGAGAGATTATCCGCAAAACCAGTGTTTCCATCAGCTATTTGAAGAGCGAGTCGCGCTAACGCCCGATGCTGTAGCCGCCGTCTTTGAAAACCAGCAGTTAACCTACCGCCAACTCAACAGCCGAGCCAACAAACTTGCACATTACTTGCAGCAATTGGGAGCAGCACCAGAAATTTTAGTGGGGCTTTGTGTAGAACGTTCCTTAGATGCGATCGTCGGAATCTTAGGCATTATCAAAGCAGGCGCAGCCTACCTGCCTTTAGATCCAACTTATCCTCAAGAGCGCCTTAACTTTATGTTAGAAGATGCTGGCGTGTCAATTTTGGTAACTCAGCAGCACTTAGGCAAAAACTTGACGCATCCGGAAAATTTCGGAGTTTTTTCAGTAGTCTGTTTGGACTGCGACAGAGAAATTATCGCCCGACAAAACCCCGAAAATCCAACTACAAATATCCTACCAAAAAACCTAGCCTACGTCATTTACACATCTGGTTCAACCGGAAAACCAAAAGGCGTTTTAATCGAACATCGGGGACTGTACAACTTAGCACTAGCTCAAATTGAAGCTTTTAACTTAAACTCAAATCACCGCATTTTGCAATTCGCATCCCTGAGTTTTGATGCCTCAATCTTTGAGATTGTCATGGCCTTGGGAACCGGAGCAACACTTTACTGTGCCAAGAAAGAATCTTTGTTGCCCGGACAAACATTAATCCAATTTTTGCAGGACAATGCTATTACCCACGCTACCCTCCCGCCCTCGCTGCTAGCTGTCCTTCCAAACGCCGAACTTCCGGCCCTGCAAACAATTATCTGTGCTGGCGAATCCTGTTCCCCGGATGTTGTTAAATGCTGGGGTTCCAGGCGCAGATTTTTTAACGCTTACGGCCCTACAGAAGCGACAGTCTGGTCAAGTTTAGCCGAAATTGGCGATTCCCTGCGGGATAGCTTCGCTTCACGGCAAAAACCGCCAATCGGCCGCCCAATTGCGAACACTCAACTCTATATTTTAGATGAAAATTTACAGCCTGTACCCGTCGGAATTCCCGGTGAATTGTACATCGGCGGCAGCGGATTGGCGCGAGGCTACCTGAACCGCCCCGAATTAACCGCCCAGCGATTTATTGCTAATCCGTTTAGCCAGAAAGCAGGAGAACGAATTTATAAAACTGGTGACTTAGCTCGCTATTTTCCGGATGGCAATATTGAGTTTTTAGGCCGCACTGACGAACAGGTAAAAATTCGCGGTTATCGAATAGAATTGGGAGAAATTGAAGCGCTGCTGGTTCAGCATCCAGCAGTCAAAGAAACAGTGGCGGTTGCTGAAGATAATTTGTCTGGCAACAAACGCCTTGTTGCTTATATCGTTCCGAATCAGACTCAGGCGCTCAATCCCTTAGAATTGCGCAATTTCCTCAAAGAAAAGCTACCCAACTACATGATTCCCAATGCTTTTGTGGCGATCGACTTTCTGCCCCTAACTCCCAACGGCAAAATCGATCGCCTGCGCCTACAAGCATCGGCAAATATCACTAGCAAATCAACAAATCGAAGCTGCATTGCACCTCGCACGCCAACCGAGTCAACTCTAGCCAAAATTTGGTCAGAAATCCTGAATGCCCAACCAGTTGGTATTCGCGACAACTTCTTCGATTTGGGTGGAGATTCCCTGCTGGCAATCCGCCTCATCAATGAGATTAACCAGCAATTTGAGCGCGAGTTGCCGCTATCTGCTCTTTTTTTAAATCCGACAATTGAAGGTTTAACCGATTCGCTAAATTCAGGAAGAAATTCTCTGAAATGGTCGCCTTTAGTTGCAATTAAGCCTCGCGGTAAAAATCCCCCGTTTTTCTGCGTCCATCCCATCTTTGGCGTCGTATTTCCTTATTGCGAGTTAGCATTTCAGCTAGGAGAAAATCAACCGTTTTACGGGCTGCAACCAAAGGGGATTGACGGCGAAAGTTCTCCGCTAACTAGCATTGAAGACATGGCGGCTGACTACATCGCAGCCTTGCGTACAATTCAACCAAAAGGGCCTTATTTTTTAGGAGGCTGGTCTTTTGGAGGTTTGGTTGCTTTTGAGATGGCTCAACAGTTACTCGCAGCCGGGGATGAAGTGGCTTTGCTTGCTGTGCTGGATACTTTAGCGCCGGTTTCTGCTAACAAACCTTCTTTTTGGGACGGTTGCAAGTTTATTCTGACTACAGTTTCGCGCTCTATCTGGCCTTTTATAGTAGATTATTTTCGCTTGGTGGCTGCTGCGGAAAATGTTCAAAGTGGCGGTATTTTTGCCAAATTTCCGCAATTAAATAAGATGCTTAATTTGGTAGCTAATTTTTTGCATCGCTGGAATTGGAAACAGGCGGTTATGGTTAGCATCCTATCTCAGGAGTCAAAAGAAAGAAGCTGGCGCGAGCTGGCAATTCCTTCGATGTTTACTGTATTTCAGGCTAATAGTCAAGCAACTCTCAGCTATCGACCGAAAATTTATCCGCAGCGAATTACTCTGTTTAGATCGAGGGAAAAGCTAAGCACGAACCATCAAGATCCGACTCTTGGCTGGAGCGATTTAACGGCGGCACAAGTAGAGGTGATTAGAATTCCTGGGAATCATCTTACTATGCTGAGAAAGCCAGGGGTCGAGGTGCTGGCTCAACAGCTAAAGCAGTTCTTGGATCGGGAATTAAGTGATTGAGTTACCTGCGGGCTTGTGCGAGGTAAAAAAAGTGCGATCGCCAGAAGCAAACTTTGTGAAACTAGAAATCATATCAAATCTGTTAAGAGCGGAATTATTCCCTCTATTCTTTTCATCTGCGTGAATCCGCGTCAATCCCTTGTCATCTGCGGTTAATACATTCTCTTTTTTTAACCGCAGATGAGGGCAGATCAACACAGATTAACGCAGATAAATTAGATCAATTCCGGTTGCACTATCCATCCGTGATTGTTGACTGTTGACTGTTCTGAAATGCCTCAATCTAAAATCTAAAATTTAAAATCCATTGGGCGATGCTGAAGATGATAGCACCCAAACCTGCTGCGATCGGAATTGTCACTAGCCAAGCCGAACCAATTGACAGCAAAGTTTGCAAGCGTACTGTTTTCCAAGCTTTGACAAGCCCGACTCCGACAACTGCACCGACTAAAGCGTGGGATGTGGAAACTGGCAAACCGAAGCGGGATGCTAGCAAGACTGTGGTGGCTGTGGCTAATTCCGCGCAAAATCCGCCGCTGGGTTGGAGTTCGATAATTTTTTCGCCGACTGTGGCAATTACATTTTTGCCCCAGATGGCTAAACCGATGACTATTCCTGCGCCTCCGACGACTAAAATCCACAGGGGAACACTGAAATCCTCTGAGGGAAAGGAACCTGTGCGCCGGATGTAGGCGATCGCAGCTAGGGGAGCAACTGCATTTCCTACGTCGTTGGAACCGTGGGAAAATGCTACAAAACAGGCGCTCAAGACTTGAAATCTCGCCATTTGTTGCTCGATGAGAGAGTGGCGGGGAGGGGGAGAGGGGGAGAGGGGGAGAGTGGGAGAGGGGGAGAGGGGGAGAGGGGGAGAGGGGGGGAGGGGGAGAGTGGGAGATTGGGAAAATATTCTCTCTTTCTTATTCCTTGCCTCCGTTACATCCGTTACATCCGTTACATCCGTTGCATCCGTTACATCCGTTACAAAATCCGCTGCCGAACCTTCTTCCTTCTCAACTGATTCTAATTTTTTCCAGCTATTGAGTGTGAGCCCGATCGCCCCAATACTCCCGATGCCAATGACAATATCGTGAATTGGCAGATTCCAGCCAAATCGATCGTACACAAAGGCGATCGCCCCTGTCTGCACCAAAGCAACATCCACAATAGACGGCAGTACAATTATCCCAAATACGCTCAGCATTGCTGCACTCAGCCAAGGTATCCACTCGCGCATTTGAGATAGAGGATCTGGTCGATCGAGAATCGAATACTTCACCACACTGTAAAATAGCGCTGCTAAAGCACCGCTGGCAAAAGGTGTCGCCACCCAAGTTAGGGAGATCGTGCCGATGGTTCGCCAATCAACCGCATTAATTCCGGCTGCAACACAGCTAAAACCCGCGATCGCGCCCACCACTGCATGGGATGAAGAAACTGGCAAACCTCGACTGGTAGCGATTTGCAGCCAGATCCCGCAAGCTATCAGCACTGACACCATCCCGATCAAAAATACTTGCGGTTGAGCAGCGAACACTTCTGCATTCACAACTCCTGTTGCGAGAGTTTCGGAAACTCCTTGGCCGAACAGCACTGCGCCGGAAAACTCCAGTATGCCTGCAACAATTATTGCCTGCCGCAGCGTTAGCGCCTTCGAGCCTACGGATGTCCCCATCGAGTTAGCGACATCGTTTGCCCCCAAGTTGGCGGCGACGTAGAAGGCGAGTGCAGCCATTGCCCCCAGTTGCAGAAATACGACCCCAGAGGTATTTAACATAGAAGTTTTTTGACATAAAACTGGTAGTTCGATATATGATAAGGGATTGTCAGTAACCCAGGTCTAAAAGACACTGGGCTTGCAAGAGCAATTCGCGCAAGCCGTACTGACCAGCCTCAGTCTTAAGTGACTACGTTTTTTGAGTCACGACACCTGGAAATGCGTAGCTAGTTTCCTGCTCTGTCATTTGCAATTAAACAGTCTTAAGGTCACTGAGACAGTGTTGCAAGTCTAAAAAGCTCTTAAAACATTGGCGAAGCTAACATTACTGGAATGGCAAGGCGCTCCCGGCAATACAGGGATTAGACAAGTACCATTCCTCTACTTGTCTAGCCCCGAAAGGGGTAGGCGGTTTAAACCGCTCGTGTCGTTTCCCTCTCTGGGCTCAAGCCTCTGAGTGTCCAACTTACCGAGTTTTTTTATGAAAGGCGCAGAAATAATCCGTTCTATCGAAACGGCAGAAATAAATAGAGTCAAGGTAGAACTCAGCAAAGTTCTCCCCGAAATTTACGTCGGCGACACAGTGCGAGTCGGCGTGAGAATTAAAGAAGGCAGCAAAGAACGGGTTCAGCCCTACGAAGGGACTGTGATTGCCATGCGTAACGGCGGGATTAATGAAACAATCACCGTCCGCCGCGTGTTTCAGGGCGTCGGAGTGGAACGGGTGTTTTTGATTCACTCGCCCCGCATCGCCACGATCCAAGTGATGCGCCGCGGGAAAGTTCGCAGAGCAAAACTTTACTACCTGCGCGATCGGGTGGGCAAAGCTACTCGCGTCAAACAGCGGTTCGATCGCTCCCTGTAGGAATGCACCCAGCTTCCCCTTGGTTCATCAGAAAATTGGGTAGAAACCCCGTCCTTTTAGGACGGCTTTATCTTACAATATAATTGGTCAACGACCCACCCGTGACGATGGATCAGACAGCCTATACGAGCGAAGTTCAGCTTGGTGCTGACGGCGAAGCAAAATCGGTAGACCGGGAAAAGAGGATAGGGCAATGGTAAACATCCCTAGAATCAAAACTACGAAGAATTCCGTTTGGTATTCGACACGTAAAAACCGCAGGGCTTGTGGGGTTAGTCTGTGGAGCAAACATAAGACCAAATCTCTTTGAGGGTGGAGGCAGTTGCGAAGAAACAGAAATTCAAATCGTGAGGTTTGGGAATCCCCGTCCGCGACGGTCGGGGTGGATGTCAAGGTTCATGGGAAATTGAAAAAAATCAAAAAAAAGTTTCCCATTTACGAGCGCACTGTGTTAAAATAGAAATCTAGAGGTTAAGCGAATTTCAGCAACCTCACCTGTGCGCTCTTAGTTCAGTTGGTAGAACGCAGGTCTCCAAAACCTGATGTCGGGGGTTCAAGTCCTCCAGGGCGCGCTGAATCACCAAACATTAAATTCTGCCCGAAAGCGCCCGGATTATTGGCTGGCAACAGTTAAAACCGCAAACTTTCGGGTAGAATTAATTTTTGTGGGCGGTTCGCAAAAAATGCCATCAACAAATGCTCGGTGTGGCTTCTGGCTCGTCGGTTTCGGCGGCATTCACACCGTTTATGGGTTGGGCTTGTAAAAAAGTGATGGCTTTGGATTTGAGATTTGGACTTGGGCGTAAGTGGTTAGTGTCAAAAAATCAGATAGCCGCGAGCTACTCACACAATTCTTTAATCTAAAATCTAAAATAGCAAGGGGGATTCAATCGTGGCGAAAAAAGACGAAGCTCAAGAAACTCAAGAAATAACGGCGCCTGGGTTTAACCCTGCGGGTTTTTTTAAGGAAACTAGAGAAGAACTCGACAAAGTGGTTTGGCCTAGCCGGCAGCAGCTAATCAGCGAGTCTTTGGCCGTGCTTTTGATGGTAATCCTCTCAGCAAGCCTGATCTATTTTGTGGATAATTTCTTTAACTGGGGCGCGGGAAAGGTGTTTGGGCCATGACTTTTGCATCAGAAGAATCTGAGTATTCCACAGAAGCGACGGGACAGGCAGCATCGCCAGATGTGCCGGAGATTGATGCTCGCTGG
Organism: Microcoleus sp. A003_D6; assembly: GCF_036702825.1. Classification (NCBI taxonomy): domain Bacteria; kingdom Bacillati; phylum Cyanobacteriota; class Cyanophyceae; order Oscillatoriales; family Microcoleaceae; genus Microcoleus; species Microcoleus sp. A003_D6. The sequence continues at coordinate 43,452 of NZ_JAUBWA010000040.1, forward strand.
TATGCTGTTCAAGTTGCCTCTGGCTGCGAGAAGCGCGTGAAGGCCAACTTGCAGCAGCGGATTCAAACTTTGGATGTTGCCGATCGCATCGTTCAAGTCGAAATTCCGCAAACTCCGGCAATCAAAGTCGGCAAAGACGGTTCCAGGCGGCAGTCAGATGAAAAAATCTTTCCCGGCTACGTACTCATCCGTATGTTTATGGACGAGGATACGTGGCAGGTGATCAAGAATACCCCGAATGTAATTAACTTTGTCGGGGCAGAGCAGAAACGCCGCTACGGGCGCGGCAGGGGTCACGTCAAACCGCTACCTCTGAGTCATTCGGAAGTAGAACGGATCTTCAGAAACGCTCAGGAATCAGAACCGGTTGTCAAAGTATCGATGTCTGCTGGAGACCACGTTGTGGTACTTTCCGGGCCGTTTAAGGATTTTGAAGGTGATGTGATTGAAGTTAGCCCGGAACGAAACAAGCTCAAAGTTTTACTCTCGATTTTTGGGCGCGATACGCCTGTAGAATTGGAGTTCAATCAGGTTCAGAAACAGAACTAACTAATGGCAAAGAAAGTTGTTGCAGTAATTAAGTTGGCGATTACAGCGGGAAAAGCCAACCCAGCTCCTCCGATCGGCCCGGCTCTGGGTCAGCACGGCGTCAATATTATGATGTTTTGCAAGGAGTACAATGCTAGAACCGCAGACCAAGCGGGTCTGGTGGTTCCGGTAGAAATTTCGGTTTTTGAAGACCGCAGTTTTACGTTTATTCTCAAAACTCCGCCGGCGTCGGTTTTGATTCAAAAAGCTGCTGGCATTGCTAAGGGTTCGGGTGAACCTAACCGCAAGCAAGTAGGGACAATTACACAGGCTCAGTTGCGAGAAATCGCTGAAACAAAAATGCCTGACCTCAATGCTAATGATGTTGACGCTGCTATGAAAATTGTGGCGGGAACGGCTAAAAATATGGGCGTGGCGATCGCCGATTGAAGGAAGAAGGAAGAAGGAAGAAGGAAGAAGGAAGATTTTTCCTAGTCCAAGTTCCAAATTGCTAATCCAAAATTCCTGATTTTGAAGCTAAAATCTTCAAGCTCAAATCGCAAATCCTAAGTCGGTTCAGGGGGAGAAGCAAAGCTTCGCTAGTAACCGAAAACGGGTAGATTTTAAGATTGTCCGATAGGTTCAATCTAAAATCTAAAATCTAAAATCGACTGACCCCAGGAGATAACAATGGCAAAGAAAGTATCCCGAAGACTGCAAGAACTTCAAAAGAAAGTTGAAGAGAGGCCTTACCTACCGCTGGAAGCTCTGCAACTTTTGAAAGAAACAGCAACCGCTAAGTTTGGCGAATCTGCTGAAGCTCACATCCGTTTGGGAATTGACCCGAAATATACTGACCAACAGTTGCGGACAACTGTATCGCTGCCAAAAGGCACTGGTCAAATAGTCAGAATTGCGGTGATTGCTAAGGGCGAAAAAGTTAAAGAAGCTCTGAATGCCGGCGCGGATATTGCTGGTTCTGAAGAGTTGATCGATGAAATTCAGAAGGGCATGATGGACTTCGATTGCCTGATTGCTACCCCAGATGTGATGCCGTTGGTCGCAAAATTGGGCAGATTGTTGGGCCCGCGCGGTTTGATGCCTTCTCCGAAAGGTGGCACGGTGACGGCTGACATTGCTCAGGCGATCAACGAGTTTAAAGGTGGTAAGATGGAATTCCGTGCCGATAAAACTGGCATCGTTCATGTTATGTTTGGCAAGGCCGCTTTTTCAGCGGAAGATTTGCTGGTCAACCTTCATGCTTTGCAAGAAACTGTTGACCGCAACCGTCCTTCGGGTGCTAAAGGTCGCTACTGGCGCAGTTTGTATGTATCCGCAACAATGGGCCCGTCGATCGAAGTCGATATCAGTGCCCTGCGCGATACCAAAGTTGATGCTGCGTAGAAAGAATTAAGCAGAAGGCAGAAGGTAAAAGACAGCTTCGGCTGTCTGTGTAAGTCTCTCACAAGACTTACGCCAGACCCTTGCTAATGTCTGCCTTCTTGTGATAGCCTAATCAAAAATCAATAAGCTGAAGACCGCAGGTGCCGATCGCTTAATTTCCTGCCGAGGCTGAAGAAATAAAAACTCAAGACTCAAAGATTAGAAATTTTCTATTTTTAATTCTGACTTGTTAATTTTTAATTCTCTGCCCCGGCTTGATGGTCGGGGTTTTTGACGGGAAATTTTCAATCCTAAAAGGAGGTGAAATAAGTATGGGCAAAAGTTTAGCAGTAAAAAATGAGATTATTGCAGACCTCAAGCAAACCTTGAGCGAATCTCAATTGGTAATCGCGATCGACTACACGGGCTTAACTGTTGCTGAAATCACAGATTTGCGGCGGCGTTTGCGTCCGAAAGGCAGCAGTTGCCAAGTGGCAAAAAACACGCTGATGCGAATTGCTGTTGAAGGCAACGACACCTGGCAGCCGATACAGGAATTGCTGACCGGTACGTCGGCATTTGTGTTCGTGCAAGAAGATATTGGCGGCGCGATTAAAGCTTACCAAGAATTCCAAAAAGCTTCTAAGAAGACTGAACTTCGCGGCGGCGTGATGGAAGGACGGGTGCTGAAAGAAGCTGATGTTAAAGCATTAGCCGATCTGCCGTCGAAAGAACAACTCATGGCTCAAATTGCTGGCGCTATCAACGGTGTCGCAACCAAGTTGGCTGTGGGTATCAATCAAGTTCCTACTTCGATCGCTCGCGGTCTTAAAGCTTATGCTGAAAAAGACGGCGGTTCCGCAGAAGTAGAAGCAGAAGTAGAAGCAGAAGCACAACCTGAAGCGCAACCTGAAGCAGAAGCACAAGCAGAACCTGAAGCAGAACCTGAAGCAGAAAGCGCATCTGCTTAAATAGTTTTGGTTGGGGATTTTGAGTTTTGAATTAAGAAATCTTGAACTTAAAATTCACAACTGACAACTGACAACTGACAACTGACAATTAATCAAATCGAATTAGGAGTTCAAAAAATGTCTACTGCAACTGATGAAATCTTGGACAAACTTAAGTCTCTGACTTTGCTCGAAGCCTCTGAATTGGTCAAGCAAATTGAAGAAGCTTTCGGCGTCAGCGCTGCTGCTCCTGTAGGCGGCATGATGATGATGCCCGGTATGGGTGGCGGAGCCCCTGCTGAAGAAGTAGAAGTACAAACTGAGTTCAGCGTGATTCTTGAAGAAGTTCCTGCTGACAAGAAAATTGCAATTCTGAAGGAAGTCCGGGCGATTACCGGTCTGGGTCTGAAGGAAGCGAAAGACTTGGTAGAAGCTGCACCGAAGGCAGTTAAGGAAGCTATTGCTAAGGAAGCTGCTGAAGAATTGAAGAAACAGCTTGAAGCTGTGGGCGCAAAGATTTCTATCAAGTAGTCAGAGAATGTAGTTGATATCAATTCCGGTGAAACCGGAATGATGGTTGACTGTTGACTGTTCCCTAAACGGAACTCCCCCGCATACGGGGGAAGTTCCGGTTAAGCTGTTGGGACAGTTCCTCCGTCAATCACGTGTTCTGTACCGGTAATAGACGCTGCGCGCGGTGATGCCAAAAACGCGATCAGATTTGCCACTTCAGCCGGTGTTGATGGTCGCCCGAGTGGAATGCCACCCAGCCATTCCATAACGATCCGCTTGCCTCCTTCGTAATCGGTGCCTGCTTGTTGGGCAAGGCGTTCGGCTAAAGCCACGGATGCCTCGGTTTCTACCCATCCCGGAGACACGCGCAAGACTCGTACACCTTTTGGCGAGACTTCTTTAGACAAGCTTTTGCTGTAGGTTGAAAGCGCGGCTTTGGCTGCCGCATAAGCAGTGGTTGAGTCCGGCAGGGGAAGCTGGTGTTGAATTGATGTGACATGGATAATTACCCCCTCCCCTTGCGTCACCATTCCGGGCAGTAGGGCACGGTCTAGGCGTACTGCGGGAAAAAGGTTGAGATTCAATTCCTGTTGCCATTCTCGATCGTCGAGTGCCGCAAAACCGCCAGCCGGTGCTGATGAACCACCCAACACATGAACGATGATATCTACGCCACCAAGACGTTCGTTAACGGCGTCCACCACAGCGTTACATCCCTCTAGGGTCGTCAGATCGGCGGAGATAAACAGTTTTTCTGGAAAGGAGCGAGGGCGGACTCGTGCCGCAGTCAGCACACTGGCTCCACAATCTTGAAAGAGAGTGACAACGGCTCCACCAATTCCTTTGGTGCCAGCAGTAACCAATACTCGTTTCCCGTTCAGTTCTAAATTCATAGACATCAGTTAATCTCCAGAGATTGGATTTTGCCACTTTTAAGTTGAAAAGAGTGACGGAGTTGTATCGGGCTGCCGGGAAAATTCCCGGTGATTTTGGCAACGACTGTCACAGACTCTCCCACTTGAGCGGTGCTAATTGGCTCTGTACAATATTCAAATTTTTTCCGCGACTCCTGAAGCCACGACTGAATCGCTCCATGCCCTCGATGAGTCTTGCCTTCGTCAAACACTACGGCATCCTGCGTGAAACAATCCGTTATCCGGGTAGTGTCTGTGCCGTTACAGGTGACGAAATAGGTGCCGATCAATTCAGCCAGTTGCAGATTCATTTTTGTTTCTCTTGCTGGAAAGTTGCTGTACAAGAATTCTCTGCTTAGACTTGCAAATAATCAAGAACGCACGAAAAAGTAAGTTGCACACCTATGAGAAAGGTTTACACCCCCTCGACGGCAGCGGCAGATGTCGCAGAAGTGATACGGTTGCTGGAAGGGCGCTGGAAGCTGGTCATCCTCTTTCATTTGTTCGACGGCAAAGTGCAGCGCTATTCTGATTTCGAGAAACTTATTCCGGGCATCTCCCAAAAGATGCTGTCCCAGCAATTAAAGACGCTGGAAGCTGACGGGATTGTGATCCGAAAGATCTATCCGCAGGTACCGCCTAAGGTTGAATATAGGCTGACCGCGTGGGGACAGGCTTTGTGCCCTGCTCTGGATGCACTTCTGAATTGGGCGGAGCAGAAGGGTCGTTTCGAGGACTCAGCTTAACAAAACATTGCACTAGACATCTCCAGAAATTCTAAATTTTGAACGATATTATTAGGGTTTCAGCCCTGTTTTTCGTAATTATTGGAGATGTCTACTGGGCAAATCGGTGAACGTGGCGTTAGACCGCCAGGTCTCAATTAGGACGGTCGCTTGAAGTTACTTGCAGGGCATTCAAAATTAAAATCGCTAAGCATGAGTAGCTGTAACGACGATTTGTAACAACAATTAGTTAGTGCAGCCGTCGTTTAATCGGAACTTACCCCCTGCGGGGTAGTTCCGCCTAAATTTAATCGCGCGATAGTTACATCTCTCGCGCGATTAATTATTTTTTGCGCTAGGGAAACGGCACGGTGCGGTGGCCTCTTAGATTTTAGAGGCGGCTTCCATTTGTCGCACTACTGTTAAAGCTGAATAGGAAACACCGGCAGTGCCTTCTCCGGGATGGGTGGAGTCGCCTACTAACCACAAGTTTTTAATTGGTGTGCGGTTGGCAAATCCGAAGGGGCCGAAGGTTGGTATTCGCTGCCCGATGCCGCCGACAACTCCTTTATCTCTCGCTGTGTAGCGGGCAAAGGTGCGGGGTGTGGCGGCTTCTTTGTGTACAATTTTTTCGGGCGTCAAATTGAAATATTCGCTCAAACGGGCGATCGCCCCTGCGGTATATTTTTCCTTCAATCCTTCATAATCAACCGAATTCCACCACATTCTAGTATCGGTAAATGACGAAGCGATAATTGTCGCCATTCCCTTCGGTGCTCGGCCATCACCCGGATGACTGACTGAAACAAATAATGAATTATTCTCCCCAATCTCACCTTCGTAATCGTAGAGAAACTGAAGGTGGGGCGGACAATTTTCTGGAATTGCGCTTTCATGCACTCCCAAATATATCACGAAAGCACCGGATGCGGGCGGCAATTTATCTACTCGATATTTGTAGCCTGCCATTTGATTTGGGAGTTTGTTTGTTGTCTCTGAAGTCTCTGATTTAACGGATAAATTCTCTGTTAATTTTTCTAAAACAGGCTGGCTTGACAACAATTTTACTAGATTTTGCGCGGTCACGTTGGCAACAATGCGATCGGCAGTTTCTGTCCAAACTTCGCCTGTTTTGTGATTGCGAATCACTGTACCGGTTGCTTTGCCGTTGGCGGTGACAATACTTTCAACTGTGTGACGGAGTAAGACTTTGCCGCCGTAGAGTTCGATCGCCCCTACGAGTCGATCGCTCAACACCTGCATACTTCCTTCTAGATGATACAATCCCTGCGGCTCTTGCGAAACTCCTAAAGCCGTCGCCGCATAAAGTAGCGCCGTTTCTTCGGTATCGACTTGAGAATACAATTTTAACTGCAAATCCAGAAAAGTTCTCAAGCGCAAATTGTCGCCCAACCCGCAAAGCCGCAAAGCATCTCCCACCGTCATAAAAGTGAAAGGCAAAGTAATTAAAGTATCCGGGCGAACAGCTTGAATTAATTGCCAGAAATCCCAGAAGTTTCTGGGCGGTAAAACTGGATCGCGCCCTTGAAATTTCCAGCTAGCTTTGAACAGTGCAGACAATAATTGCCAAAAAGGTTCGCTTCCGGGAAACTGCCGCTGCCTTTCTTGCTGCCACTTTTGCGGGTCTCGCCACACGCTAATCGGTGTCGTTTCTCCCGGCAAAAACACCGCACAAGCCGGATCGCAGGGTGTGGCGGCGGGAAGTTCTATGTCTAATTCTGAGAAAATTCGGTGGTGAATTCCTCCGGGTTCCAATCCTGCAACCTGCGTGGCGCCGACATCGAAGGTAAAGCCTTGGCGTTTGAAGGTGGAAGCGCACCCGCCGGGGACGATCGCCTGCTCTAAGACTAGCACTTTGTATCCTCTGCGGGCTAGCAAGGCCGCTGCTGTGAGCCCGCCGATTCCGCCTCCGATTACCGTCACGCGGGATTTGCGTTGAGAGGTGCGATCGCTCGTCATAATTTATTTACTGTAATATTTCTTAATAGTATGCTCATATTTTGCAATAGACCTCTTGCAAAAATCCTTTTAATCAAATTCTGGAACGGGCAAGATGCCCGTTCCACAAGAAAAAAAATTTTGTGGGATGGGCATCTTGCCCGTCCTAGTTATTTTTGCAAGAGGTCTAATAAAAAGCTCTTGTAGCGACAGGTTGAAATCTATGGCTACAAGAGGAAGGAGTCCGAGTTGAGAGGACGTTTTGTTTTAGGGGTAAGCTGCTCCGGGCGCACCCGGAGCGTTAGACTGTGCCGTGCTGATGAGAGAATCAGCGACGGCGCCACTTGTTGAGATAAGCTTCGCCAATCCCAGCCACAGCCTGCACTTGAGCTAGCTGTTCGCGTAAAGCTTTGATGGTTCTTAGCTGTTCTTGAGACTGTTGCTGCAAAGCGTCGTTACTTCGCTGTATCGCCGCACTGTGGCTCAATTGATTTTCTAGAGATTGCAACTTGGTCAGTTGAACTTGGAAGTCGCCGATCGCACTTGACTTTTCTGCCAACTGGTGCTGTAAAGATTCGTAACTTGACTTCGCTACAGTTTCGGCTAATTGGCTTTCGAGATTTTGCTTTTCGCTGGCTAATTGCTGCTGCAAAGAAGCGAT
>NZ_JAUBWA010000041.1:0-7208 GCF_036702825.1 Microcoleus sp. A003_D6
TCCTTCTTCCTTCTTCCTTCTTCCTTCTTCCTTCTTCCTTCTTCCTTCTTCCTTCTTCCTTCTTCCTTCTTCCTTATGAAATTAACAAAATGCGCGATCGCCCTCGGTAGCAACTTAGGCGACTCCCTCGCCACACTCAAAAGCGCGATCGCAACCCTCAACAACACCCCAAAAATCGCAGTAAAATCTCATTCAAGCTGGTATCAAACCGCCCCCGTCGGGCCGCCCCAACCCGATTACATCAACGCCTGCGCCATCCTAGAAGTTGCACTAGAACCGGAACAATTGCTAGCAAATTTATTAGAAATCGAGATAAAATTTAATCGAATTCGCCGAGAAAAATGGGGGCCGAGAACCCTAGACTTAGATTTGCTGCTGTACGACAATTTAATCCTAGAAACTCCGACACTAACTTTACCTCATCCCCGGATGACCGAAAGAGCTTTTGTATTAGTACCTTTAGCAGAAATAGCCCCGGATTGGGTGCATCCGGTGACGAAAAGTGCGATCGTCCAACTCTTGCAAACCGCAGACTGTTCTGGAGTGCAAAAATTGCCCGTGTAAAAATTCAGCAAAATTTAGGGCTTCGATGGCCTATGATGTCTTAAATCAGTGCACTCTAACATTATTCGCTTCTCGCTTATGTCGATCGGTCAAGAACTACCCCAACTCCTCAAACAGCGCCTATTTTACCAAGGGCGCAAATTTAACTTTGACGTAGCCACCCTCCGCCTTCCCAACGGTTCAGAAGGCGAGTGGGAATGTATTCGCCACCCGGGCGGAGCACTTGCAGTTCCCGTCACACCCGAAGGCAAACTCGTCTTGGTGCGGCAATACCGCTTTGCAGCCAAAGGGCGGATTTTAGAATTTCCCGCAGGTACGGTAGAAATCAATGAAAATCCCGCCGAAACTATTAAACGCGAAATCGAAGAAGAAACCGGATATCGCGCTGGAAAATGGCAGGAATTAGGGCAATTTTTTCTCGCCCCCGGTTATTCCGACGAAATTATTTATGCTTTTTTAGCCCGAGATTTGGAAAAATTGGAAAAGCCGCCAGCACAAGACGATGATGAAGACATGGAAACAGTTTTATTCACCCCTGAAGAATTAGAAAAAGCTATTTTAGCTGGGGAACCAATTGACGCGAAATCAATTTCTAGCTTTTTCTTGGCGCGTCCATTTTTGACTTAAATAGGACTGACGAAAAAAACCCGGTTTCTTATAATAATCGTGCATCAAACCGATAAATCTTAACTTAGAAACCGGGTTTTTGACCCCGCGTGTCTCCAGAACTGTAAAATCTAAAATCTAAAATCTAAAATCTAAAATCTAATGTCCGATCTAATTTTATTTTGGCATCGCCGCGACTTGCGTATTTCTGACAACATCGGACTGGCAGCAGCGCGCCAGCAAAGCCCTAAAGTAGTCGGGATTTTTTGTCTCGATCGCAATATCCTAAATCGCGATGACGTAGCGCCAGCCAGAGTCACATACATGATCGGCTGCTTGCAAAAACTTTCCTCGCGTTACAGCGAAGCAGGCAGTCAATTACTGATAATTGAAAATGACCCGAGTCTCGGAATACCGAAATTAGCAACAGCTATAAATGCCAAAGCAGTATTTTGGAACTGGGATGTAGAACCCTACGCAAAACAGCGCGATCTAAGTGTATCAAACGCCCTCCAACAAGCAGGAATTCAAGTCGAAAATTTCTGGGATCAAGTCCTGCACGCCCCGGACGAAATTCGCAGCGGTACAGGACAACCCTACACAGTTTATACCCCATTTTGGAAAAAATGGAACAGCCAACCCAAAGCCCAACCAGTAGAGACACTGCCGATAACTTATCTGGAATTAATGACCGGATTAACCGCAGAAGAACAAGAAATTGCCAACCAAGCAGGTGCAATTGAAACAGTGCCAACTGCCTTTAGTTTGGGATTTATTTGGGAAAATCCATTAGTAATAGAACCCGGAGAAGATGCAGCGCGAGAAAAGTTGGATGAATTTTGCGATCGGGCAATTTACGAATATCAAGAACAGCGCAATTTCCCCGCAACTAACGGCACATCCCAACTCAGCGCCGCCCTCAAATTTGGTGCAATTGGCATCCGCACGGTTTGGCAAGCTACCCAGATAGTAATGGACACTTGCCACAGCGAAGAAGCGTCTACAAACATCCGAACTTGGCAACAGGAAATAGCGTGGCGGGAATTTTACCAACACGCCATGTATAACTTCCCAGAATTAGCAGACGGGCCCTACCGTCAAGCATTCAAAGACTTTCCTTGGGAGAACGATGAAAAGCTCTTTCAAGCTTGGTGTCGAGGTAAAACTGGTTATCCTATTATCGACGCGGCAATGCGGCAGTTAAATCAGACAGGTTGGATGCACAATCGCTGCCGCATGATAGTCGCCAGCTTCCTCACCAAAGATTTAATTATTAACTGGCAGTGGGGCGAAAAATACTTCATGCAAAAATTGATAGACGGCGACCTTTCTGCTAATAATGGCGGCTGGCAGTGGAGCGCATCTAGCGGCATGGACCCGAAACCTTTGCGAATATTCAATCCCGCCAGTCAAGCTCAAAAATTTGACCCGGAAGGGGAATATATTCGCCACTGGGTTCCAGAATTGCGCCGAGTTGATACTAAACTTTTGCTAACAGGAAATATTTCGCCTTTAGAACGCCGACTTCTTCCTTATCCCGATCCGATCGTAGACCACAACGAGCAGCAGCGCAAGTTTAAGGAACTTTACAAGCAGCAAAAAATAGCAGATTAGACTGCTAGATTTTGAGCGCAAGTTATTAGTAAGGCGCGCACTGCGCACCCTACAATATTTTTGGCGCAAGTTATAATAAATTTAAATAAATCGGAGGTTTCAATGGTAACGCTGCAATTAAGGCAAATCAGTGTACCCCCAGGGCAGAGAGTGCTGTTCCATGATGTTAATTGGCAGGAATTTGAAGCAATTTTAGAAGAGTTGGGAGAACACCGTGCCTCTAGAATAGCTTACAGTCAAGGAACTTTGGAGATTAGGATGCCACTACCAGAACATGAATTCAATAAGGAAATTATTGGGGATATGGTCAAAATATTACTCGAAGAACTTGAAATTGATCGAGAATGTTTTGGTTCGACGACTTTCAAGCGAAAAAGTATGTTACAAGGAATTGAACCTGACAACTGCTTTTACATCCAGAATTACGCTTTAATGATTGGCAAAAAGCGGATTGACTTAACAATCGATCCGCCGCCTGACTTAGCAATTGAAGTGGATCTAACTTCCCCAACTCAACTGGACGCTTACGAGGCGCTGGGAGTACCTGAAATTTGGCGCTATGAAAATAACAAGCTTCAGATTAATGTGCTTCAAGATGGGAAATATGTGGAATCAGAAATTAGTCCTACTTTTCCCAATCTGCCAATTATTGAAGCTATTTCTCAATATTGCGAACAAAGTCAAACAGCGGGCACGAGTCAAACTCTCAGATTGTTTCGCAAGTGGGTTAAAAACCAAATACAAAATTGATATGAAATTGCTATTCCACGCACTTGCTGTCAGAAACCAGGCTTATGTACGATCGCAAAAAAGCCATTTTCTCACAGCAAGCGTCCTAATCGCGTTGTATTGTTAATTTCGCTTTTGGGAAATCGAGAGAGAGTAAGGGTGTTGAGCTTGAGATCGATCGCCCACAAAAATAACATAAGTCCCCTTGTCCCCATAACCGGAAAATTCTACATTCCCCGCAGCAGCATTCGCCGGCAGGACGCAGAAACGCCCCCTCGGCCCCTGAATCATCAAACTCGGAGCTCCAGCGGTTTGTACCGCAATCCGCCAGTAAGGCAAATCCTGCGTTACTTCGATGACGTGGTTCGGTGCTTGGGACACAAAACCGCAGTCGCCGCTATTGTTCGGGCCGCCGGAAATTCCAGAAACTCCCAGCGGTTCGGGAAATCCCGGAGCAATTTGTAGCGGTTGGCTCCGAAGGGCACCGGCATCCGCTAAAATCATTGCCAAGGCTAGGGTCACGATCGGGCCAAAGCGCAGTCTGGGGCGATCGCACGGATAGCATATCTTCATTTTTATCCTTATTTATCCGAACACAATGGCGTCCGGTTCTACTTCTTTGACGGTAGAGGATAATTAGCGCTTGGGAACACGCTAATGTGACTCTTATTAATGTGACCGCCCTAAAATGATCGATGTACAGCTAAACTAACTCCCAATTTTTTTATGAATCCTCAAAATAACTTCAATTGGCAGCAAGCGATCGGAGAACTAAAAGCTAAACTAGAGCGATCGCCGCTCATCCAAAAAAATCCAGACACCTATCAGGCTGTCGAAACCTTCTACAATCAATTACTCGACAAGTTTCAAAGACTCCCCAAACCCGGGCAGGTGGCAGCCTTTGCCGTCGGAGCGATAATTGTCCTGACAATCTTCAATAGCATCGTAAAGCTAATTTCCGCCCTGATGACTCTTGCCGTTCTCGGAGTGCTAATCTACATAGCGTTTGACACTCACCGACCGTCCTAATGGCGAGGTGATTCTTGGCTCCACGACTGACCTTACTACTCACTATCCTTACGGCAATACTTAAACCTTTCAACCGTGGAATACCACCAATTGACGAGCTTAACTTAGTTAATCCCAGAGGGTCTATCTCCCCAAGCGTACTAGGATATGAACCTAGAGTTCAGGCGTGTCCCGCCTTACTTCAGTAGTCAACAAAGTATTTGGTTCTCTGGTATTGGGATATTATTTTTTTATCCCTAGCTGTTTTAAGAGTTTTCGCCGCTCTTTGCCCCTAAATTTATGCCTGAAAGTGTGTCTCAACTGTTTCACGATGGCAAGGGAGTTTCACCCTGACAACTTAATTATAACCTGGTTTGGGGTTGCTTTGCCAAGCGTAAATTCACGCTCATCCAATAGAAAGCCGTCAAGCCAAGGACGGGGTTTTAAACCCAAATTTCTGATAAATTGGCAATATCTCCTGATTCCTCCAACTAACGACAAATAATAGGAATTTCTAAATATGGCTAGCCCAACCGCACCCGGTGGTATTAATCAACCCGATCCGTCTTGGCAAACACAATCCCAGCAAATGCCACTGCTGGTTCGCAGGTGCGGCGCTTGGGCCGTGGAAATTTCGTTAATTGCGGCCAGCGCCCTCGTTCCTTTCAGTATCGGGGCATTGGTCAACAAGGAAACTCAAACCGTGCCGCTCAATTCCTCAGTAGCAGCAGCATCCGAAACCGTCGCCCGTACTTTGGGCATACCGATGCGCGATCGCAGCCCCAGAGTCGCACCCCTAACTAATCTATTCTGGTCGGGGGCGCTGCTGGCACCTGCGGTTTTAGCGGCGTGGCAACTGTTTTTGCTCGCCAGAACCGGTCAAACTCTCCCCAAACGCTGGTTCGGCGTCAAAGTTGTCACAGCGTCTGGCACTCCTCCCGGTTTTGGGCAAGTGCTAATTAGGGAAAGTTTAGGGCGCTGGGGAGTGCCTCTGGGCGTCGCTTACGGGATTTGGCGCTTGACGGGTGCGTTTCCAGATTTAATCATTTTAGGGGGGCTGAGCGGCTTGGCAGTGCTGGCAGACGGCGCTTTTGCATTGCGCTACAAACGGCAATCGGGACACGATCGGCTCGCGAATACTTTGGTCGTCAGCGGTCGATCGAACCCACAGTCTGCCAATCCTGTCAAGAGTCAAGAATGGACAGAGGAAGACGCGCAGATTGCAGCTTTGGTTTTGACTCCCGAAACCGACATGAAAGAAAATCCCAGTTTGTGGAATTGGATTCGCCAACACCCAGGCGCAACTTTAGTGATAGTAACCCTCGGCAGCGCGGGATTGATTTTAACTTTGTTTGTCGGCACTCTCATCTACACTCAAAGTCAAGCAAATATGCGGGATTCGCGGCAGCGGAACGACGAATTATTTGTGGCTTTAGTTAGCAAATTGTCTCCGACTTCGCCTAGCGGGGCATCCGGCAGGCGATCGGCAATTTTGGCTTTGGGGGCGGTGGAAGACTCCCGCGCCGTACCGCTGCTAGCGGATTTGCTAGCTCAAGAAGACAACCGCGCCATGCTGGACGCGATCCAGCAAGCTTTAGTCAGTAGCGGCCCGAAAGCTTTGCCTGACTTGCAGCGGTTGAATCAAGCCCTCAGCAACGACCTCGATTCCCTGCGCTTTGGCGGCAAGGCCCCGGAACGCGAGTTAGCCGCCGCCCGCCAGCGAACAGTACAAAGGGCGATCGGCAAAATTCTCACAGTGTATAGCAGCCAGCTCAACGGCGCGGATCTCAGCCGCACGGATTTAGCTCAAAGTCCTGCCGGCCCGGGTCAGTTTACTTTAGTATTAAACAAAGTTGACTTGTCGGGAATTAAGCTGAAAAACGCCAATTTAACCAATGCCAGCTTGCAGGGAACTCGCTTTTACGGCACTGGCGAAGACAGGCGTCCGGGTACATTTGACGATTGGATTTCTGACTTGAGCGCAGCTAATTTTGAAGGAGTAAATTTGACCGGGGCGTCTTTGAACAGCGCTGTAATGAACCGGACTACTTTTGTGCGCGCTGTCATGAACAAAGCTAATTTGTCAAGCGGAAATTTGAATTCAGCTAATTTCAGCAGTGCTATTTTAATTGGGGCAAATTTGCAGCAAGCAATGTTAAAAAATGCAATTTTTACCGGTGCAGATATAGGAAGCGCGAATTTGTCAGGTGCTGATTTGTCAGGTGCGCGTTTGGGCAAAGTGAAGGCTCAAGGCACTCAGTTGTCCTTGACAAATTTGTCTAACTCGGAATGGCAAGGTGCTGATTTGTCCGGTGCGGATTTGAGCGGTGCTAACTTACAAAAAGCCGATTTGACTTCTACTAAACTCGCCAACGCGAATTTAAAAGATGCTCGCTTGCAAGATGTTAATTTGCGGAATGCGGACGTGAGTTCGGTTGATTTTAGGGGCGCGAATTTAGCGGGCGCGAATTTTCAAGGGGCTGTGTTTGTGGGGAAGGCGGCTTCGGATCAATTTATTCAAAGTTCGGCCGGTAGTAAATCGGGTAGATTTCAAGGAGTTGATTTTGCGGAGGCTGAGAATCTAGATAAAACTCAAATTGCTTACATTTGTTTGCAGGGGGGGATTCATCCGAAGTGCCCGCAGAAGAATTAACGGTTGGTTGTTAGCATCGGACTTGAGTCCTTCT
>NZ_JAUBWA010000041.1:7308-51080 GCF_036702825.1 Microcoleus sp. A003_D6
TTTTCTGCGGACTAAAGTCCGATGCTGCGAACCTTTATGCGTTCGGGATTGAATATCGTAGGGTGTGTCGCCATTTTCGATCTCTAGCATTCAATCGTAGATATCATGGCGACGCACCTTACTTTAGTCCTTCTTTTTCTGCGGACTAAAGTCCGATGCTGCGAACCTTTATGCGTTCGGGATTGAATATCGTAGGGTGTGTCGCCATTTTTGATCTCTAGCATTCAATCGTAGATATCATGGCGACGCACCTTACACATGAGTGGAGCAAGCAAGCCCAAAAATTATATCAATTTAAAAAATCCTTGCTACAATACTCTTAGTTTAGTTTGTTTACTCAACTATTATCCCTGGTGCGTCGCTAGCTCAATTTTCGGTCTTTTTTTTGGTACGAGGGATGGCGACACACCCTACCAATTTCTAAAGTCCTAACTACGAACCTTTCTGCTGACTAAAGTCCTCACTACAAACCAGGAGATTATGCAATAGCATCCGAACTGACAAGATTCTCGAATTGCGCCAGTAGCGTTCCATCAGTATTGTTTGCAAATCCAAAAATTATAGGTAACTGACCTGTTTGGGCGAGAACTTGTCTCACTTCTCGGTTAGAAATATCGGCTAGATTTTTGTTATTTAGAATGGCATTAATGGCAGCGATACCGACACCTTGACCAACTGCGGCGTTGAATTCAACAATTCTGCCGACAGAACAGGCAAACCCTTCAAATCCAGAACACGGACTGACCACTGCCAGGTTAGGAACGTTTTTAATTAATGCGTGGCGGATGCCAATATTGAAGGTAGGCTGTTTAAAACTCACACTTTTAAACCATCCTAGACTGTTTGCTTTCTCGCCAATACCCGGGATGCCTCCGCGTACATCAAAATGATAGCTAAATGTTGCCAGTGCCTCATTAGCCGGTACGCCACCAAGCAGCATTTGTGCGCCGGTTAGAGGTTCTACAACTCCCGTCACATTGCCGGCGTGTCTGATATACAATTCTGAGGCAGAAGTAACCGAAGTAGCCCCCAAACTCCTCAGCCAAGCTGCAAGAAATAACATTTCTCTTTGCATATTAGCCGTGGGTTTGCTCCCGCTTCTCGCTAAGGCTTCTGCTTCGCTGGCGGTGACTGCAAATAAAAGCGCATTCCACGAAAGTCTTTCATTTGGAAGTATTGCTATATTTCCCTCATCTAAAATTATGCCGGTTTCAGGAAAAGATAGCTTTGTTCCTCTAAAGGAGTGATAAGCTACAGACAGAGCCGGCGATCGCACATCGATGTAATCGCGGCCCGCCCACAGAGTTCTGAGATTGCCTCTGGTGTCGAGCATTTCCAGCCGGAGTTGTTCTGCTAGTTTGGCATCCTTCCCAGCCGCGTACAGCAAAAATTTTTGACTCTCTGAATCGGCGAGGTTTGTGAAGCGTTTTAGATAATTGTAATCGAGTTCTTTCAGTCTTCGGACACTGAGTCCTTGAGTTTCAAAAACGAGGGTGACTGGAAGTTCTGAGTTAGGCAGACCAAATGTTTCAAATCCCTTCAGCTTTCTCACACCTGCTGCTTGGGCTAATTCGCCATTGACGGTGGCATCAATAAATTGCTTACCTGCATAAACTATGCCTCTAGATGTGGTTATGCTGGCAATTCTTTGGCGTTCTTTATTTACTGATTGAATTTCTACTTTGCTGAGGAGATCGACCCCTGCTTGTGACAGCATTTCTTTCAGCGCTGCACTGGCTTTGCGGGGGTCAAGCGCGATCGCACTGACACCGGATTTTTGCAGGAACTCTTTATAGATTGCCGCCGGTGAACCAAAGGTATCTAATTTTAAAGATTGTTGAAGTTCTTGACCGATCTGACTTCTATCTAAATAAGCAAGACCGCCTCTTACCAAATGCCCGCCAATTCCTTCTTGCAAGTTTCCTTTAGACATCAGCAGAACTCGCGGATAACGTTTTGTCAGGCGGCGGTATTCTCTGGCCGCTGAGATAACAGCTAGAACTCCAGGAACTTCGTCACCAAATCCGATGACATCGTAAAAACGCAGATCCGTGACCATTATTTAATAACCTCTCCCGTCATTTTTTCGAGCTGGATCTCAATGTTTGCCGTCAAACTCTCTGTTTTTTCCAAATCTATCTCCATCTTTCCTGATTTTTGCGATAAATATTCACACATTCTTGGATGCAGCAACCGGGGTTTTTGCCGGAAATCCTTCGTTGAGGGCGATCGATCGGGCGTTGAAAAACCAGGTTCCTGAACGTCAAGAGTGCGTCAGTCTTGCACTCTTGACTGCAATCAGCTCAGATTATCAGGATCTATCCCCAACTCCCGCAATCGCTGAGCTAATTGTTCGGAACGTTCAGCTAGTCGATCGGCACGCTGGGATTCCTGTTGGGCGCGCTGGGATTCCTGTTGGGCGCGCTGGGATTCCTGTTGGGCGCGCTGGGATTCCTGTTGGGCGCGCTGGGCTTCCTGTTGGGCGCGCTGGGATTCCTGTTGGGCGCGCTGGGATTCCTGTTGGGCGAGTTGCGCTGATTCTTTCACCTTTTCTTCAGGAGTCAGATAACGTTTTCCATCGGCATCATACCAATACAACCACTCCCTTGTCACCCCAGAATAATTTCCCCTTTCACAACCAATTCCTAAACCAATCTCTGGCATCCAAACTGGATTTCCTGACTGTAACTCGTACTTTCCATTGACTAACTTGTGTACTTCCAAATGAGGTTTGCGACGGCGGCGGGAAGAATAAATGACGTAATAAAGTACGCCTAAAGCTTGATAAGTGTCTAATTTTGTGCTGTATTCCTTGCGATAAGTTGGGGAAACAACTTCTAGCACGAAAAGTGGCATGACATTTTCATCCCACAGCACGTAACTGGGGCGCAATTCTTCGTCGTAAAATCGTTCTACTCCTAAACTTAAGAAAGCATCGGGGACAATAGCCGGTTCGTCAGGATGATGATACACACCCATATCTATCCCAAAAAACCAGTCCATGCGTTCGGCCCAAAGTATGAGCAATATTGCTTTTAACAACCCTGGTATTAGTTCTTGCAGTTCGTTATCCACAGGCGTTTCATCCGAGTCGGGTAGTTCATCGGCGGAGGGCAAGTTCCTCGGCAAGTTGTACTGTAACATTGCGGCTTTCCTCAAAACTTACTAAGATTATAACCTTGATTTGTTTGGTTGTATTTGTGTGTTTGGTTGAGATTTTAATGAACCGCGAATACGCGTTAGGCGAAGCCGCGCGTAAGCGCTAGGACGCGAAGGAAGAAAAGGAATAGAAGGAAGAAGATAGGTAATCTTGACTTACTTACTTAATCTGAAATAATTTTTGTAAAATATCCGCTGAGACTTACGCGATCGACTATACTAAGCTAACGATTCGGTTCTAATGGGGAGCAGCCATTAGAGGAAACGGGGAAAGTTCGGTGCAAGTCCGGCGCTGTCCCGCAACTGTAATGAAGGTGATGTCGCTTTCTGAGTCAGGATGCCCGCCGATGTGTTGGTTTATATTGTCTCATCTGCGAGGTTCAGAATGAAGGCCGGAAATCGGAAATTGGTCAGCTTGGGATTGATGGCTGGCTTGAGTTGTTATATTGTCCTGGGCTCGGCAACGCCCGCCGCAGCTATGCACATTTCGGAAGGTTTTTTGCCGGTGCAATGGGCTGCGTTTTGGTGGATTGTGGCGCTGCCTTTTTTTGCCTTTGGGTTGCGTGCGATTACTCGCATTACAAAAGAACACCCGGAACTTAAACTGCTGCTAGCTTTAGCCGGTGCGTTTACTTTTGTACTTTCTGCTTTAAAAATTCCATCGGTAACGGGGAGTTGTTCTCACCCGACGGGTACGGGTTTGGGTGCGATTTTGTTCGGCCCTTCGGTGATGGCTGTACTGGGGGCTTTAGTGCTGCTTTTTCAAACGTTACTGTTAGCGCACGGCGGGCTGACAACGCTGGGAGCTAATATGTTTTCGATGGCGATTGTCGGCCCGTTTGCTGCGTATTTTATCTATCATTTGCTGTTGCGAACTGGTAGCCAGCGGGCGGCAATTTTTTGTGCGGCGGCGATCGCAGATTTGCTGACTTATGTGGTGACTTCGATTCAATTAGCGTTAGCTTTTCCCGCAGCAAGCGGCGGCTTTATGGCTTCGTTTCTCAAGTTTGCTGGTATCTTTGCAATTACTCAAGTACCGCTGGCGATTAGTGAAGGATTGCTGACAGTATTGGTCTGGAATTGGCTGCATTCTTACGGGAAGCCGGAGTTGGAAACTTTGAAATTATTGAGACAGGAGTCATAAGCCATGAGTCAAAAACACACAAGCAGTCAGCAAGCTACTTCAAAACAAAATTGGATGTTGGCGATCGCAGTTGTTGTACTTGCTGTCATTCCCCTAGCTTTTGTGCGCGGTGAATACGGCGGCTCGGATGACCAAGCCGAAAAGGCAATTACCGAGATTCAACCGGGTTATGAACCTTGGTTCAAGCACTTTTTTGAGCCGGCTAGCGGCGAAATTGAAAGTCTCTTATTTGCCACTCAAGCGGCGCTGGGGGCGGGTGTGATTGGATATGCGATCGGGCTGTACAAGGGACGATCGCAATCTCAGAAATCTGATGATAAATCGCCGTTGGAATGAACCATCAGATTGATAGTCTGGCTTATACCAATCGTTTGCGCGGGTTGCCGCCATCTCACAAGTTATCCTTTGCGATCGCCCTTTTAATTCTGTCTCTGGTTTCTGGGGCGATCGTCCAATTGTCGATCGCCCTTTGGTTAGCAGTCTGGATTGTCATCTATGCGGGCATTCCGGGGAAACTTTATCTGCGGTTGCTGTCGCTACCGTTGATGTTTTTGCTGACGAGTTTGCCTGCTTTGGCGCTGGGTGCGGTTGCGGGCGATCGTCTCCCCGCAATTGAGTGGGATATTTGGCAAGGTTGGGGCATTAGCACCGGCACTTTTTATCTGTATCTGAGCCGCACCGGAATTCATCAAGTGAGTCTCTTGTTTTCCCGTACATTGGCATCGACAAGCTGTATGTATTTCATCCTCTTGACGGTTCCATTTACAGAAGTCTTGCAAATTATCAGACAATTACGCTGTCCAGGGTTAGTCACAGAACTGCTATTACTAATGTATCGGTTTATTTTTAGCTTGTTGGCGATCGCCGATGAACTTTGGATAGCCCAAAACTCGCGCTGCGGCTATCGCACTTGGAAACTGGGAATGCGCAGTTTAGGCATTTTAATCGGACAATTGCTTCAGCGAACTTTGATAAACTACCGTCAAGTTTCCTTGAGTTTAGCATCGCGCGGCTTTAATGGAGAACTGCGCGTCTGGCATTCTTACCCTTATAAACCTTCGCCAAGATATACATTTGAAGCTGTGTTTGGCTGCACGGTTTTAACTTTGGTAAGCGCGGTATTTCAACGCTAAATTTATTGTTAGTCCTAGACGAATGGGCGCCCAGAAACCGGTTTTTTTTACCGAATCTGCTAGCTGTAACGCGTCTTTTCGTAAAAAACCCGGTTTCTTTGGTGGGAGTGGGTAAGTCCTGCATTATATTCACGATTAGTGGCGGTGGCGGTGGTGGCGATGCTGGCGGCGGTTAATATCAAGGAGACTTACGCATCACAAGCAAAGAAACCGGGTTTTTACCGAATCTGTGGGCTGTAAAGAAGTATTCTCGCAAAAAACCCGGTTTCTGAGCACCCGCGCGTCCAGGACTATTGTTGATAATTCTCGTATTCTCGTTAGTTTAGCGGGCCGGATTTGCATAAGGTCGATCGCACTTCCTGCAACAGCTATTACAAATATGACTTTTATGAACTTAATTAATGAATTATATGAATTGACGCGAACAGTAGTTGAATGAATAATTGCATTATCAACATACCGAAAAAAAAATTATGTATCAAGATACTAACAAAAAAAACAGCCCCCCGCCCATTGTTTTTATTATCGCCCTCGGCTTAATAGGGTTTGGCGCATACAAGTTTCTTCCCGGTTTATTGAAGGCCCAAACTTCAAATACACCTACATCTACATCTACATCTACACCGGGAACGATCGCACCCGGAGCGATCGCAACTCGCATCAGTTTAGGAAATCAGATATTGGTGACATCCCAAACCACAGCAGACAAACAAGCAGGTATTGAAGCTTTTGGCAAAGGAGATTATCCAGTCGCCATCCAGAAGTTTCAGGCTTCGCTGAAACAAAATCGCAACGATCCAGAAACCGTTATTTATTTGAATAATGCCACAGCCAGCAGTGGTTCTCCCTTAAAAATAGCTGTCAGCGTCCCCATTGGTAGTAACCCCAATGTCGCCCAAGAAATCCTCCGAGGTGTTGCCCAAGCTCAGGATGAAATCAATACTAGCGGTGGCATCAATGGCGCAAAACTGCAAGTAGAAATTGTCAACGACGACAACAGTCCAGAAGTTGTCAGAGAAGTTGCAAAGACATTGACAAAAGATCCAAGTATACTAGCAGTAATTGGACACAATGCTAGCAACGCATCTCTCGAAGCTGCTCCAATCTATCAGCAAGAAAAATTGGTAATGGTAACGCCAACTAGCTTTGCCAATAATCTATCAGGATTTGGCAGTTACATCTTTCGGACAGTTCCCGCTATTAGCGTAATGGCCGCTCCATTAGCAGAATATGCAGTCAAAACAGCAGGCAAAACTAATATTGCCATTTGTTATGATTCCCAAGCACCCGATAACATATCATTCAAAGATGAATTTGTGGCATCTCTTACTGCTGCTGGTGGCAAATTAGTTCCCACTATTTGCGACTTTTCATTACCCTCTTTTAATCCCGACAATGCCCTCGCCGATGCTGTCAGCAAAGGTGCACAAGGATTGATGGTAGCGCCCCACGTCGATCGCATCGATCGCGCCATCTCTCTGGCTCGCATCAATCAAGGCAAATTGCCACTCTACGGCAGCACTACAATGTACACCTTTCAAACGCTAAAAGACGGGCAAAAGAGCGTTGATGGCTTAGTTTTGCCCGTTCCCTGGCATCCTGAAACTAATCCCGGTAGCCGTTTCCCAGAAAATGCCCGCCAGCGTTGGGGAGGCATTGTGAATTGGCGAACAGCAACGAGTTTTGACGCGACTCAAGCTGCGATCGCTGGCTTGCGGCAAAGCAATACGCGGGAAGGATTGCAACAAGCACTCAGAAATGCGAGTTTTTCGGCAGCAGGATCGAGCGAGGATGTGAAGTTTTTACCCACGGGCGATCGGGCTGGTAAGCCGATTTTAGTGCAAGTTAAACCAGGAGGAAATACTGGCTACAACTTTGTCCCGCTGCGGTAAGTATGTTAAGTGCGATCTGGTTCATTCTTTGTGAAACAGGCATCTTGCCTGTTTATTAACGATTTTTAAGATAAACTGAAATGAGTAGATTAAAGGAGAGCCTTGTATATGATCGCGCAAGTTGAAACCAAAACCTACACGGCTGAGGAATATCTAGAAGCTGAAGTTAATTCTCAGGAGCGGCATGAATTTATCAATGGGGAGATTATTCTGATGGCTGGCGGCACACCGAATCACAATGAAATCACCAGCATCTTAAACGCTATTTTGAGGGTGAGCCTTAAGGGTAAACCTTACAGTATTTTTGCATCAGATCAGCGGCTTTGGGTTCCTCAGCTTAATAATTATACTTACCCAGATGTGATGGTGGTAGCGAAACCAGTCGAGTTGCAATCGGGACGGACGGATACAATTACCAATCCTCTGCTGATTGCTGAGGTGCTGTCTAAAGGTACTAGAGCTTACGATCGCGATGACAAGTTTGCGGCTTATCGTAGTATTCCGAGTTTTCAGGAATATTTGTTAATCGATCAATATCGGTTGCGGGTGGAGCAATACTCGAAAACTGATGCGAATAAGTGGATTTTTTCAGAATATGGTGTTATTGGCGATCGGCTGATGTTAAGCTCTATTTCTGTGGAGGTTTCACTGGCAGATTTATATGAAAATATTGAATTTACTGAATAGTCATATCATGTCCGGTCAATTGACCGCAATTTCTGTAGGGGCGGGTTTTACAAACAATCATTGCCTCAAACTAATAAGCTCATAAACCCGCCCTGCCATACATTTATGATGCTAGAGGACACGATCTTATTCAGCGATCGCCCCTGAATTCCTTCCCCTAACTAATAACCCGTGTTTCGGGGCAAAAATCATCGCCAACACAAACAGCAGCGTTTGCAGCACCACAATACATCCGCCAGTCGAACCATCAATGTGATAGCTGATATAAGTTCCCATGACGCTAGAAAATACGCCCGAAGCCATCGCAATTAGCATCATGCGGTCAAAGTTATCGCTCAATAAATATGCAGTTGCTCCCGGAGTTACCAACATTGCTACTACTAAAATAATGCCGACCGTCTGAAGTCCCGCAACTGCTGTGAGGGATAGCAGGGACAGCAGAACGTAATAAAGAAAGGTGATATTTAAACCGATCGATCGCGCGTGAGTTGAGTCAAAACAAAACAGGATCAAATCTTTGCGTAAAATTGCCAGCGTTACCAGAGTGATGACACTAATAATTACCGTTTGAAGAATGTCTGCATCCGAAATACCTAAGACATTGCCAAACAAAATATGCGTTAAATCGATCGAGCTTTTGACTTTAGAAACTAACACTAAACCTAACGCAAAAAATCCAGTAAACACTAAGCCGATTACCGTATCTTCTTTAACGCGAGTTTTCGCTTTGATGAAGCCGATCGCAATTACCGAACCCACCCCAAACACAAACGCACCCACCGCCAAAGGAATATTTAACACGTAAGCAATCACAACTCCCGGCATCACCGCATGGGAAACCGCATCGCCCATCAAAGCCCATCCTTTCAAAGTCATGTAGCAGGAAAGCGCAGAACAAACAATCCCTACTAAGGCGCTGACTAAAATTGCCTTCACCATGAATTCATGCTGCAACGGTGCCGCAAACCACTGAATTAAATCCATTACTGTTCCTCCCGATCGACTTGAGTTAACCGACTTTTGGCCGACGAAAAATCTCCAACAGAACCGCCAAAGGTGCGAGAAAGATTTTCCTCTGTAAACACTTCTGAGGTATTTCCATAGGCCAGAATACTGCGGTTAATTAATACTACTTGGTCGCAAAATGTGGTAATGGACGCTAAATCATGGGTTGAAACGAGAATTGTATGTCCTGCTTGACGCAGTTCTATTAACAGGTTAACCATCATTTTCTCAGTTTTGATATCGACTCCGGCAAACGGTTCATCTAATAATAAAACCGTTCCCTGTTGCGCCAATGCCCGCGCAAAAAAGGTGCGTTTTTTTTGTCCCCCCGATAACTCTCCGATTTGCCGATCGCGCATATGCCACATTTCCACCCGTTCCAAACTTTCTCGCACGGCTTGTCGATCGGTCGATCGGGGAATTCGCAACAGATTCATGTACCCGTAGCGTCCCATCATCACCACATCATAAACGTTCACCGGGAAATTCCAGTCTACCTCTTCCGACTGAGGTACATAGGCAACCAGATTGCTTTTTTGCACTTTGCGAATCGGCAACCCATTAATCAAAACTCGTCCGGTGTTTGGCTTCACAAACCCCATAATAGCCTTGAATAATGTCGATTTTCCCGCGCCATTCATCCCCACCAATCCACAAATTGTCCCCGGTTGGAGTTGCAGCGAGGCGCTGTGCAAGGCTACTTTGCCGTGATAAGCAACCGTCACATTCTCAATATCAATGCCGATTTCATTCATGTTCTTTTCTCCTTTACTTGCTTTGTAGTCCTTTTATCAGAGTATTGACGTTGTATTCAAGTAACTTAAGATAGGTTGATGCCGGCCCGTCGGAGGGAGATAGGGAATCGACATAAAACACCCCGGCAAATTTTGCGCCTGTTTCCTTTGCTACCTGAATCTGTGCCTCATTGCTGACGGTACTCTCACAGAATACAGCCGGAATTTGGTTTGCCTTCACCGTATTAATCACCCGTTCAACTTGTTTTGGTGTGGCTTGCTGTTCGGCATTGACCGACCAAATGTAAACTTCCTTTAAGCCGTAATCGCGGGCAATGTAGGAAAAGGCACCTTCACAACTTACTATGTAGCGTTTGTCCGGGGGAATGGCAGAGATAGCTTGTTTGAGTTTTGCATCGATCGCCCTAATTTGCTGGCTGTATTTTGCCGCATTCGCATCATAGTTTGAAGCATTAGCCTGGTCGAGATTTCCTAATGCCTTGCGAATATTTTCGACGTAAATCAAAGCATTTTGCGGCGACATCCAAGCATGGGGATTCGGCTTGCCTTGATAGGCATCTTCCGCAATATCGATCGGTTGAACTCCTTCACTTAGGGTAATGTGAGAAACTTTGGGAAGGCTGTTGTAAAATCGGGTTGCCCAGCGCTCTAAGTTCAAGCCGTTTTCCAAAATCAAATTAGCATCTTTCCCGCGTTTTAGGTCGCTGGGCGTAACTTCATAGCCGTGAATTTCCGCACCCGGTTTGGTAATAGATTCGACGATCGCCCGATCGCCCGCAACGTTCTGAGCCATGTCTGCCAGCACCGTGAACGTGGTGAGAATGACTTTTTTGTCTTGGGGTGTCACATTCCCGGCGATCGGGCTAGGAGTTCCGTTTTGCTCGGTCTCAGACCCAGCCGTCTGAGCGCTGCATCCGCTGAGCCAAATTCCTAGTAATAGCCCGAATATACCAATTTGATAGGGTTTCCATGCCGTCGAGTCACTGGGCCGATCGGTCTCACTCATTGTTGTTTTTTATAATTCTTTCATTGTTTTAATTTACCATAAAACCAGAAATAATGAAAACATTATGAAAAAGGGGAGAAATTGGCGATCGGACTAGCAGAATAGACATAGAAGTGAAAAGCCAGTCAAGGACAGGCATCCTACCTGCCCCACTTTTGAATGCGATAAACTTAAGCAGATAGCTTACTTAGAAGCGTGTAGTTGTTGGAGTATTAAAATTGGTTGCGGCAAAAGATTGCGAAAGGATGATTCAATCGCTGCAACGGTCAGTCTGTACGTGAAACAGCAAACGCTGTATGAAGCCTTGATACTAAATCCGGTTCTATTTTTTTTTGTCAAATATCCAAAATAGTGGTAATATCCAGTATATCGATCGGCTCTGATGGAGAACAGCCATCAGACGTAAGGGGGAAAGTTCGGTGCGAATCCGGCGCTGTCCCGCAACTGTAAGGAGATTCTTGCTTCTCTGAGTCAGGATGCCCGCCGATTTGTTTACAATCATGTTTTTCATCTGCGAGGTATGGATGATGGTGAGTTCAGTATTTTTACCAATAATCTGCTGTTGTGTTCCGTTTGCCGATCGTAGACAATAACGAAATTTTAGGCAGCGGGAAACAAAAAAAATGCGAATCGAAGATACTGTTTGGCAGGGTAGTTTTGGCTACTGGCAAAACTTGTTTATTCACCAGAATATTTTGCCGATCGGACATATTGCTTGGAATGGCTTTTTGCATCAAGGACGAGGCTTGGTTGCTTGCAAAATAAATACTCTCATTAACGGCTCAGTGAATTGGAGTGTAGATACTATAAAGTACGACCTGCTATTTATTTCCCAATTGTACGCAACTGCTTATTTGCAACAACTAAAAGTAGAGGAAAATACTGTTTCAAATCTGCTGCAAATCATTGCTAGCTACGAACCCAAGGAAGCAATTATATTTTTGTCGATCGCCAACGGTCAGATTGATATCAATTTGTTGCAAAACTTGGCAATTTCTCCTGTTGAGTGCTATGAACAGGTATGCAAGCGCTGGGAAGAATTTCAACTCTGCCCGAAATCCTAAAACTTACTAAATTTTCCGAATGTCGCAGCCAAAATCAATCGAAATTTCCAAAGTAACTCGCTACCAAAATGCAGCACTTAATTACTATTTGGGCTTGACAGATTCGCCCTACCTTCACTACGGCTATTGGGAAACCCTACCGGTGCCCGCTGATGAACTAACACTCGCGCGGCTGCGCGTCGCTCAGCAAGCTTATACTGTAAAACTGTTGGATGCGATCCCCAAAGGCACTCATACGATACTAGATGTGGGCTGCGGGATTGGCGGAAATGCGGCTTATTTGCTCGATCGAGGTTTTGCAGTCGAAGGGCTCGCACCCGATCCGTTCCAACAACAGCGATTTCTTAAGTGTACGCGCGATCGGACAATCTTCCACCTCACCAGGTTTGAAGACTTCAAAGCAACCCATTTCTACGATCTGATTCTCTTTAGCGAAAGTAGCCAGTATATGTCGGCTGTTGATATTGCTTCTGGTGCCGCCAAAATCCTCAATCCTGGTGGCTACGTGCTGCTTGCCGATATGCTGCGTTCTGATGCTAATTATCAAGAGGGAATGTTCTCTAATTGTCATGTTGTTACTGAACTTCATACAGCATTAAATCAGGCTGGATTCACTTTAGTCAAAACTGAAGATATTTCGGCCCATATTTTGCCGACAATCGATTTGTATGTCGATACTTTCCGCAGGTATGGACTGAATACGATGATCTATGTTGCAGATTTAATTGCGATCGCAGTTCCGCCAGTCCATAAATTCCTGCGCTGGATATTTCGTCGCTGGTTCAAGAAGCTGGTGGTTGAAGGATTGGAGGCTGGCAAACTTTTTGAGCAGCATTTGTGTTATGAAATTCAACTTTGGCAGTTGTCAAAAACCAATAAAAACTGACACAAATACAATGGAAATTGGTAATCGGTAATCGGTAATTGGAGGCACGGCCTCCGGGTATTTATTCCCAGGCAGAGCCTGGGAATAAGGCTATAAAAAATAAAAAATAACGAATATGTCTGAATGGATTCTCGAATTCGATCGCACTTCCTACTCATATCCCTGCGGTTCGCGAGTGGCAATTCAGGGTTTAAACCTCAAAGTCCCCGCCGGGAAACGCTGCGGGCTAATCGGTCAAAACGGCTGCGGCAAAACTACCTTTTTTTTGTTAGCAAATGGCTTATATCAACCGCAACATGGCTTCATTCGCTGGCAAGGTGAACCATTCCGCTACGATCGCAAATCGTTGATGCAACTGCGCCAACAAATCGGACTCGTCTTTCAAAATCCCGAACATCAATTAGTAGCTTCCACGGTAGAAGAAGATATCTCCTACGGATTGTACAATTTGGGTTTGGCAGAATCCGAAGTTGCTAGAATGGTGCAAGAGGCGATCGAGCAATTCGATCTAAGCGAACTCGCCTGCGAACCAATTCACAATCTCAGTTTGGGGCAAAAAAAGCGGGTGTCGATCGCCGATATCATGGTTCTCAAGCCCAAACTGCTGCTGCTAGATGAACCTACCGCCTATCTCGACCCGCGTCACACCCGACAACTGATCGGTTTACTCGAACAAATTCACGCCACTGGAACCACCATCCTTTTAGCAAGTCACGACCTCGATTTCATCTACCGCTGGGCTGATTGGGTGTTTGTAATGGATCGGGGAAAATTGATTTTAGAAGGAACACCGGAAAGTGTTTTTGCTCAGCGGGAGACTTTGGAACAATTGCAGCTTGGCGTACCGCT
Organism: Microcoleus sp. A003_D6; assembly: GCF_036702825.1. Taxonomy (NCBI): domain Bacteria; kingdom Bacillati; phylum Cyanobacteriota; class Cyanophyceae; order Oscillatoriales; family Microcoleaceae; genus Microcoleus; species Microcoleus sp. A003_D6. The sequence goes on from NZ_JAUBWA010000041.1 coordinate 20,889, forward strand.
GGCGATCGAGCTTATGGAGCAAATAAGGGCAATGTTTCCCACAGACGATCGCTCAAAAATGCCCGCTTTCGAGGAATTGCAACAACAAATTTTACAAAGCCGCAGACTTTAGTTATTTGTTATTTGTTATGTCTTATTTATTATTTATTATTTGTTATTTGGTGAATTAAACTCTTGTGGAACAGGCATCTTGCCTGTTCCTAAAAATCGTGCAAGATGTAAGTTCCTATTATTTACCAGAAAGAATTGGTTTAAAGCCCAAAGCCCGATCGGGAAAAATTAAAAGAAGACTATTCATTACTCCAATCCTCTTCATTCCAGGTAGAGGTCGCTATCTGGCGGTCAACTGTCAACTGTCAACTGTCAACTGTCAACTGAATAACTTAGGTCGTACCAACTTTGCAGCGCCAAGCGGTGAACTTCGCGCCAACTAATATTTTTAAGTCTGGCAATTTCCGCGCAATCTTCGTATTCCGGCTGCACGTTAACAATTGTTTGTCCAGACTTCGCAACTTTTATCTTGACTTCGCCGTATTCTGTTTGAACTGTCTGGATTTCTCGGTGCAGAATAGTTCTCTGTTGAGTCGATCGCCTAATTCCCAGAGTAGTAGTTTCCCGAAAGATAACTGCTTCGCAATCATCCTGAAATTCGGGATGACAAATCGCAGTTAACAAAACCCCCAACCGCGACTTTTTCATCACAATTGGCGCAGTAAAAACATCCAGAGCTCCGGCCGCAAACAAAGCATCAAAAACATAGCCGATCGCCTGCGGACTCAAATCATCAATTTGCGTTTCCAAAACCGCAATAGTTTCTATAGAATTGGGCATTGGGAATTGGGCATTGGGCATCGGGAATGGAGAATTAGTAGCCGTCTTTCTCCCACTCTCCCACTCTCCCCCTCTCCCCCTCTCCCCCTCTTCCTTCTCCCCAATCCAGAGGCGCAAAATATTAGGAATTGCCAGATTGCGAGAACCTGCACCCAAACCGATCGCCTGAATTTGCATCGCTGGCGGCGGGCCGAAAGCAGAGGCGAGAGTACAGGCGATCGCAGTTCCCGTAGGAGTGCACAATTCGCGATCGATCCCGTTGCTGTAAACCGGCACTCGGTGCGTTTCCCACAACCGCATCACCGCCGGCGTCGGCACCGCTAACTTACCGTGTGCCGCCTTCACCGTACCGCCACCAGTCGGCATTGCCGAAAAGTAAAACTCATCAATATCCAACCAATCCAAACCCAAACAAGTACCGACAATATCAATAATTGCATCCGTCGCCCCCACCTCGTGAAAGTGAACCTCGCTTGCGGGGATACCGTGTACGGCAGCCTCTGCATCTGCTAATTTGCGAAATACCGCCAAACTCCACGCTTCCACGCGCGGAGGCAATTTTGCAGAGACAATGATCTGCTCAATTTCTGGCAAATGGCGGTGATGAGTGTGGCTAATTTCGGCATCTGCTTCGCCGTGACTGTGAGAATGTTCTTCACCGTGATGGTGGTGGTGGCGGGCGTCAAAAGTCGGGGATTCCGTTTCCGAGGGATCGAGTGTGGAATCAGCGGGATTTTCGGGTTTTAACGACAAATCCGCAGCTAAATCGACATGAAATTTAGTTGCTTGTTGAGTATTCCGGTGGACTAATTCCGTCCGCAACTGGTACTCTGTCGAAATGCCGAGCAAATTGAGTTTTTCGATCAGGTAATCTAAAGGAACGCCGGCGTGGACGAGAGCCCCAAGGCACATATCGCCAGCAATGCCGGTGGGACAGTCAAAATAAGCTATTTTATTCATTATTAACAATTAATTTTTAGCATTGATTGTTTCATCTTACGCCTTGCACCATTGTCAATAAGTCTTGGACTGGCGGGCAGGATGCCCACCCCACAAGAAAATTTACTCTTTGTGGAACAGGCATCTTGCCTGTTCTTGACAATGCTGCAAGATATCGGTTTCACTCGATATTTCGATCGCCCACTTAGCCTGCAATATCTTAACATGGCAACTATTTACCAAGTGCATCCAGTTGCACCCCAAAAAGACAGGATCGAAAAAATTAAAAAAGCTCTGAAAGATGGGGCCGTGATGCTTTATCCGACAGATACAGTTTACGCGATCGGCTGCGATCTCAACTCCAAATCTGCCGTAGAACGAGTCAGGCAGATCAAGCAACTATCCAATGATAAGCCTTTAACGTTCCTGTGTTCTTCTTTGTCAAATATCGCAGAGTATGCTGCCGTCAGCGATGAAGCGTACCGAATTATCAAACGATTAATACCTGGGCCTTACACGTTTCTGCTACCAGCTACAAAGTTAGTGCCGCGGTTGGTAATGAACCCAAAACGCAAAACCACGGGAATTCGCGTTCCCGATCGCCCGCTTTGCTTTACACTTGTGGAAGCTTTGGGAAATCCGATTATTTCAACATCCGCTCATATCACGACAGACGATGAAGGTGCAGCATCCGTGCCGGCAGCAAAAGCAGAAAGCTTTGGCAAAGCCGAACTATTTGACTGTTTTTCAAAGTTAGTAGATGTCATTGTTGATGACGGTTCCGATCCGGGTTATCAAGTTTCTACCATTCTCGATTTGACAGAAAGCGAACCGATTGTTGTTCGCCGCGGTTTGGGTTCGGAAGCTGTCGCCGTTTGGGAAAAAGATTAAAATTGCAGCGTCAACTTAAGAAGACTGGGCGGTTGAAACCGCGCCTATACAAACAAAACCCTAGAAGAGCGGGTTGAAGAACTGCCTGTTAAAATTACGGTATTATCTTCAGTCCGCGGAGGCGGACTTCGTTTGTGTAGACGCGGTTTCAACCGCCGAGTCTTATCTTCTTCGTTTGTGTAGACGCGGTTTCAACCGCCGTCTTATTTTGTCCAAATCGCGGCTGACAAACTTGCGAGTAAAACTTAAGCCTCTACCTTAACTCCTTTCCAAAAAGCAATATATCCTGCAATATTTTTAGCAGCATCTTTCGGAGTAGGATAGTACCAAGCAGCATCTTTATTAACTTGTCCGCCGACTTCGACACTGTAGTAACTAGCGACACCTTTCCAACCGCAAGTAGTGTGAGTGCTGCTATCCTTGAAAAACTCGCGTTTGATGGCATCCGGGGGGAAGTAATAGTTGTTTTCTACGACTTCGCATTTGTCGCTTTCGGCCAGGACGGCACCATTCCAAATTGCTTTCGGCATCAGTTTCTCTGCTTAAATTGAGATTCTCAATTATTGTAACTGTATTTGTGCTCAAAAGGCATAGAATAGTTGAGAAGCCAACAACCAACTACTGCAAATGTCACGGTCGAATCCGCCAATATCTTCTGTGCCGCTGTCCCTCGAACAAGCTCTTAAACATTTTTTTGGCTATGACTCTTTCCGCCCGGGGCAGCAGGAAATTGTCGAAGCTGCTTTACAAAAACGGGATATGATGATTGTCATGCCGACTGGCGGTGGCAAGTCTTTGTGTTTTCAATTACCAGCTTTGTTGAAACCGGGATTGACTGTGGTTGTTTCGCCGTTAATTGCTCTGATGCAAGACCAGGTGGAAGCTTTGCAGGATAATGGAATTGGGGCGACTTTTCTCAACAGCACTTTGAGCGGGATGGAAGCGCGATCGCGCGAAACAGCGATTCTCGAAGGTAAGATTAAATTGCTCTACGTTGCACCCGAACGCTTGCTCGGCGAGAGATTTTTACCGTTTTTAGATATAGTAGCAAATAAGTTAGGAATTTCGGCATTTGCGATCGACGAAGCCCACTGCGTTTCGGAATGGGGACACGACTTTCGTCCAGAATACAGGCAAATGCAGCGAGTGCGCGATCGATATCCCGACATTCCCATTATGGGGCTAACCGCCACCGCCACCGAGCGCGTCCGCCAAGACATCATCCAGCAGCTAACTCTGCGAAATCCCTACATCCACGTCGCCAGCTTCAACCGCCCCAATTTATACTACGAAGTCCGCCAAAAAACCAAGCACAGTTTTGCCGAAGTTTTGCAAATCATCCAAAAAAAAGGCGGTTCTGGAATTATCTATTGCCTCAGCCGCAAAAAAGTTGACGAAGTTGCCTATAAATTGCAGCAAAGCGGCATCCAAGCCTTACCTTACCACGCCGGCATGAACGATGGCGATCGCGCCACCAATCAAACCCGCTTCATTCGCGACGACGTGCAAGTAATGGTAGCAACAGTTGCCTTTGGAATGGGAATTAACAAACCCGACGTGCGGTTTGTCATTCACTACGACTTGCCCAAGAATTTAGAAGGATACTATCAAGAATCCGGCCGGGCTGGCAGAGATAACGAACCATCCCATTGCACCTTATTTTTTGGATTCGGCGATGTCAAAACCATCGAATATATCATCGAGCAAAAACCAGATCCGCAAGAACAGCGAATTGCCCGCCAACAGTTGCGCCGAGTAATTAACTATGCAGACTCCAGCGATTGCCGCCGCACAGTTCAGTTAAGTTATTTTGGCGATTCATTTCCCGGAAATTGTGGCAATTGCGATAACTGTTGCAACAAAAAACCAGTAGAAGACTGGACGCTTGAGGCAATGAAATTTCTTTCTTGCGTCGCGAGATGCCAAGAAAAATTCGGCATGAATCATATTATTGACGTGCTGCGCGGATCGAGAAGTCAAAAAGTATTGCAATATCAGCACAACCAACTTTCTACCTACGGAATAGGCAAAGATAGAAGTGCCGACGATTGGAAAAAATTGAGTCGTTCGCTGTTAAATCAAGGTTTGTTAGACGAAAGAACGGATGGGTTTCCAATTTTGAAACTGAACGAGAAAAGTTGGGAAATCATGAAACGTCAGCGCACAGTTGAAATCGCCATTGAACCGCAGCGAGAAATACAGGGGAAAGTTCGTTCTTTGGCAGTAGAAGTCGAAGGTTTATTTGCCATACTGCGGACGCTACGCAAGCAAATTGCCGACGAACAATTTGTGCCGCCTTACGTAGTTTTTGCTGATAAAAGCTTGCGAGACATGGCCGAAAAACGCCCGCAAAATCTCACAGAATTCGAGGAGGTTTACGGCGTTGGCAGCAACAAACGAGATAAGTACGGCAAGGTTTTCTTAGAGGCGATTCGCGCTTTTTGCCAAGAACAAGGATTGCCAACTAATGCTGCATCTTCTAATGTTACTAATCTTCCAAATATTTCCAACGTTGCCTCTTATTCCCAGATGCAAACCTGGGAATTATACCGACAAGGTTTGACAGTTCAAGCCATAGCCAATGCGCGGGGGATGAGTCCTAATACTATTTCTGGGCATCTCGTAGAATTGATGGATATGGGATTGGAAGTTGATATAAATTTATTAGTTGAATCGGAACGCCAGCAGGCGATAGTGTACGCAATTGAAGTTATGGGGGATGAGAAACTGAGAGCAATTTATGAGTTTTTGGAAGAACGTTATACCTTTGAGGAGATTAAGTTTGTCCGCGCTTGGTGGCGGCAAAATTATGTCGGTTTTTAACCGCAGATGTAGGCTGATAAACGCTGATGGACGCAGATAATTAATAGATAGGAGGGGGAAATGAGAATTAAGAAAGTAGCTTTTTGGGATAATTTACGAGAGTGGCGTTTTGAACCGATCGATTTTTCCAATTTAGCTTTATTAGTTGGCGTATCTGGTGTCGGCAAAACACAAATTTTGAAAGGAATTTTGAGTTTACAACAGATAGCTAATGGTGCTTCATTAAACGGTTTAGGATGGGACATTACATTTTCGACAGTAAACAATGTAGAGTACCGCTGGCAAGGCGAATTTGAAACAAAAGAAAATCTGCCCTTCATTCTTAATGATGACGGCGAAACTAATGAATTTAGAATTGTTAGTGAAAATTTATTCAGAGAGGGAAATGCAGTTGTACAAAGAACACCTAATGAAATTATATTTAAAGGCAAGACAACGCCCAAATTGTCTCCGTTCCAAAGCGTAGTTAAAATTTTAAATCAAGAAGAAGATATTTCACCTGTTCACCAGGGTTTTAATAAAATAACTAGCAATAATTCGAGTCCAATAGATTATTACGATATAAACTATACAATGATATCAAGGATACAAAAAGGTGATATTTTATTAGATGATATTAAGGAAAGCGATATGCCGATCCAGATAAAATTAGCTTTTATTTGTCGCCTTTTTTTGGATATTTTTCATAAAATAAAAGGCATATTTATACAAGGTTTTCCTCAAGTGGAAGACATAAAAATAGAACCAGTACAAGATGAGGAATCATCATTTATTACTTTTCCAATTCAAATAAAAGAAAAAGGTGTTAACAATTGGATTTTCCAAAACAATATTTCTTCAGGAATGCTGAAAACTCTCATTCATATTAGCGAACTGTACTTGTCGCCCGAAGGCACGGTAATCCTGATTGATGAATTTGAAAACAGCTTGGGAATTAACTGCATTGATGTTGTGACAGATTTGATTGTGGAAAATAGAAATATCCAATTCATTCTTACCAGCCACCATCCCTACATAATCAATAATATTGGGATGGAACACTGGAAAATAGTCACTCGCAAAGGTGGGATCGTAACTGTCATAGATGCTAAAGATTTGAACTTGGGAAAATCGAGGCATCAAGCTTTTATGCAACTGATTAATCTTGAAGAATACAGCGAAGGAATTAAAGTTTAATGAATCTGTATTTTTTAGTTGAAGGGAAGCAATCGGAGAGAAAAGTTTATCCCGCTTGGTTGGCTCATCTTTTACCGGAATTGCAGCGAGTTGACAATTGCGATGATGTGAATGAGAAAAATTATTACCTGATTAGCGGGGAAGGATATCCTTCATTAATATATGATTTTATTCCGCGTTCGATCGCCGAAATCAACTCAAACGGAAAATACAGCTATTTTGTAGTATGTCTCGATGCAGAAGAAAATACTGTTGCCGAACTCACAACTGAAATTTATGATTTTTTAACTCAACAAAAATTGAAATTAAACAAGGCAGAACTTGTGCTGATATTTCAGAATCGCTGCTTGGAAAGTTTGCTGTTGGGCAATCGCAAGATTTATTCCCGAAATCCTCAAAACAAACCTTTGCTAGATTATACTAAATATTACGATGTTTCAGTTAACTGTCCCGAAAATATGGGCAGATATCAAGATTTTAATACTCACGCTCAGTTTCACGGAGCTTATTTGAGAGCGTTATTTGAAGCTAAAAATATTACCTATTCAAAAAAACGACCGGGAGATGTACTCAAGCCATTTTATTTGGAACAGCTATTGACAAGGATTCAAGTTCACCCAGAACAACTGACTACTTTCCGTCAGTTCATCGATTTTTGTAATAAAATTAAAACCAAATTGCAAAATTAAACGATCGCACTTAAAAGCCAATAAAAACCTAAAACTACCATAAATCATGCAAATTACGATCGACCTTCCCGACAATCTCCCCCTGACTGAAGCCGATGTGCGACTCGAACTCGCGATCGTACTTTATCAGCAGCACAGCCTCAGTCTCGATCGATCGGCTCAACTCGCTGTAATGTCTGTGGACGGCTTTTACCAACTATTAATCGATCGCCATATTGTCACCCCGCCCGCAGATCCCGATGACGATCCTGCCGAACTCGTCCTAGCCAGCCTCCGTAACTCCCTCCAGCAAATTAAAGAAGGCAAATTACATCCAATTTCCGAACTGTGGGATGGCATTATCGATCGCGTTTGAAAAAGCAACCAAATTCATAATAATGCTAGACCGATCGCACTCAAAGCAACTACTATCAACCTTGGTAAATTCATCTGTTTCTGTGCAACTATAATTTTCATCATTTTGTATCCCTAAGTTTCTAAATAGACAATGGCAGGTTGGCAAACTGTCACGATACTGCCATAAAGTTGTAAAATAGCTGCGATCTTAAACTTATAGTCAATAATTTTATCTGGATAAACTGAGGAAAATACCCTATGAACGGCACAGCATCTTACACATTGTCTCAACTGACCGATCGCGATCGCGCTAACCTCAGCAAGCTAATCGATTACACTTCCATCCAATCAGTACCCGAAATTTGGGCGATCGTCAAACAGCGATTTCCTCAAACCGTCGCCCTTCACGATCCCCATACCCAGCCCGAAATCAAACTGACCTACACCGACCTCTACCAACAAATACAGCAATTCGCCGCCGGCCTCCAAGCCCTCGGCATCGAACCAAACCCAGGAGAAGCCATCCCTCTCCGCGTCGCCCTCTTCGCCGACAACAGCCCCCGCTGGCTGATAGCCGACCAAGGCATCATGATGGCTGGGGCCGCCAACGCCGTTCGAGGCGCCACCGCCGACCCCGAAGAACTTTTGTACATCATCCAAGACAGCGGTAGCAGCGCCTTGGTAGTCGAAAACCGGGCATTACTCAAAAAACTGCAACACCGCCTCCCGGATTTGCCCATCCAACTCGTCGTCCTCCTCTCCGATGAAGAACCCGAAGCCAGCCCAACCCTAAACACAGTCAAATTTTCCCAAGTCATGACCACAGGGGCAAACCGCCCCCTCAAACCCTCCAACCATACGCCTCAAACCCTCGCCACCCTCCTCTACACCAGCGGCACCACTGGCAAACCCAAAGGCGTTATGCTGACTCACGGGAACCTGCTGCACCAAATCACCACCTTCGGGACAATTCTCCAGCCAGAAGCCGGCGAATCTGCCCTCAGCATCCTGCCCAGTTGGCACGCCTACGAACGCACTGTCGAATACTTCCTGCTTTCCCAAGGATGCACGCAAATTTACACCAGCATTCGCTATTTCAAACAAGACTTGAAAACTTGCAAACCCCAGTACATGGTCAGCGTTCCGCGCATCTGGGAATCGATTTACGAGGCAGTACAAAAGCAATTTCGGGAACAGCCTCCCAACAAACAAAAATTGGTGAATTTCCTGTTATCTGCCAGCCAAAAATACATAGAAGCCCGCCGGATTGTCGAAGGATTAACTCTCAATTTACAACCTGCCTCAGTTGCTGAAAAATTCATCGCCCGGATCAAAACCATTCTGTTGTCGCCCGTTTACGCCCTTGCCGAAAAACTCGTTTACCAAAAAGTCCGGGAAGCTACGGGAGGACGTTTTAAGTGGGCAATCAGCGGCGGCGGTTCTTTGGCCGCGCATTTAGACAATTTCTTTGAAATTGCGAATATCGGTTTGTTGGTGGGATACGGTTTGACCGAAACATCCCCGGTTTTAACCGTCCGCCGCCCTTGGCACAACCTCAAAGGTTCAGCAGGACAGCCTATTCCAGGTACGGAAATTAAAATAGTAGACTCGGAGACTCGGCAACAACTGCTTCCGGGCCAGCGCGGCTTGGTATTGGCAAAAGGGCCGCAAATCATGGCGGGCTATTATCTCAATCCCCAAGCTACCTCAAAGGCGACCGACTCGATGGGCTGGTTCGACACCGGCGATTTGGGCTGGCTGACACCGGGAAACGACTTAATCTTGACCGGGCGGGCCAAAGATACGATCGTCCTCAACAACGGCGAAAACATCGAACCCCAGCCCATAGAAGACGCCTGCGTCCGCAGCCCCTACATCGACCAAATTATGCTAGTAGGTCAAGACCAGAAATCCGTCGGCGCCTTAATTGTCCCCAATGCAGAAGCTGTGCAGAAATGGGCAGAAACTCAGAATCCCCCATTACACGAAATTGACTGGAATAGCAAGACAATTCAAGATTTATTCCGCAAAGAATTGAACCGAGAGGTGCAAAATCGCCCCGGATACCGCGCGGACGATCGGATTGGCCCGTTCCGGTTGATTCAGGAGCCATTTTCGATGGAAAATGGAATGCTGACCCAGACCCTGAAAATTAAGCGCCCGGTTGTGACGGAACACTACCGCGATATGATTGACGGGATGTTTTGAAAATATTCGCAGGACTTGGGGAATGGAAAAGAAAAAATTATCCCAACACCCAAGTCGCGAGTCCTCAGTCCTCAGTCCTCAGTCTTGAGTCATGAGTCCTTAGTCCTCAGTCAGACGGAAATATTTGCGAACTAATGACTGATGAGTAATGACTATTGACTAATGACTAATACCTAATTCCCAATAGACAAGCAACAACTTTATGGAACCACAATTACTCTTGAAGCGATCGATTAACGTTAAAGTCGTCGTTACTCCCCGCTGGAAAGAAGAAGCTCAACAGCAACTCCAAGCCCAAATCAACCAAATAGATTCTCAGCTACAACAGCTAGAAATGCAAGGGCAGCGGATGGTTTCAGAAATCCAAAAGCAAAACCTGCACCCCCCAGGCCCGCAAGTCATGCAGCAAATAGAAAACATTCAAGTGCAAGTGAATCAAAGAAAAAGCGAACTGCTAGAACAGAAAAACCAAAACCTGCAACAGCTCCAGCAAGTGCAGGTGCTAGACCTGGAACAAGAAGTGAGTCAAGGTCAAATTGACGGCACGTTCACTGTGGGGCTGGGAGAAAACTTGATTCAAAAAATGCAAGTAGAAGTTCTCCTCCGCGACGGCATAGTCGAAGAAATTCGAGGTGATATTTAGAAATTAGAAATTGGTAATTGGTAATTGGGAAAAAGGTAATTGGTAGGAAATTTTGAGTCAACAGTCACACATCTTCGGACTAGAGGCTGGCATAATAATAATTACTGCCGGTGGCCGATCGCCAATTATCAATTGCCAAATACCGATCGCCAATTACCAACTCACAAGGACTTTTTACAGATGATTCGCGAAGTTTTCATGCCAGCCCTGAGCTCTACCATGACAGAAGGCAAAATTGTTTCCTGGGTCAAATCCGCAGGGGACAAAGTAGAAAAAGGCGAAACCGTGGTAGTGGTTGAATCCGACAAAGCAGACATGGATGTCGAGTCTTTCTACGAAGGCTATTTAGCAATAATTATCGTACCTGCGGGCGAAGTTGCTCCGGTGGGAGCAGCCATCGCCCTGGTAGCAGAAACAGAAGCCGAAATCGCAGAAGCCCAGAAACAAGGAGCCGGCGCCCCAGCAGCCTCCGCCCCAGCAGCCTCCGCCCCAGCGCCTGTCGCAGCTACAGCATCAGCGGGTTTGCAGCAAAATGTCAGCCGCCAAAACGGCCGCAGCATCGTTTCTCCCCGCGCTCGCAAGTTAGCCAAAGAGTTTAAAGTAGATTTGAATTCTATCAAAGGCAGCGGCCCCAACGGCCGCATTGTCGCAGAGGATGTGGAAGCAGCAGCCGGAAAAGCCCAACCCGCTCCGGTTCAGCAACCCGTAACAGTCCCCGCAGCACCCGCAGCCGCAGCGCCCGCACCCGCAGCAGCCAAACCCGCACCCGCACCAGTCCCGGCGATCGCACTTTCGGGCAACAGAGTACCGATGAACGCGCTGCAAAATGCGGTGGTTCGGAATATGGAAGCAAGTTTGAGCGTGCCTTGTTTCCGCGTCGGCTACACAATTACTACTGATAATCTGGACAAACTCTACAAACAAATTAAGTCGAAGGGCGTCACGATGACGGCTATGCTGGCGAAGGCTGTAGCAGTAACTTTACAAAAACATCCTCTGCTGAATGCTTGTTATGTGGAGTCGGGAATTCAACACCGCGCTGATATTAATGTGGCGGTAGCGGTGGCGATGGACGGCGGCGGTTTGATTACGCCGGTGCTGCAAAATGCCGATCGCCTGGACATATATTCGCTCTCCCGCAGTTGGAAGGATTTAGTCGATCGCGCTCGCACCAAGCAGCTAAAACCTGACGAATACAGCACTGGAACTTTTACTCTTTCCAATCTGGGAATGTATGGAGTAGACAAGTTTGATGCGATTTTGCCGCCGAATCAAGGCTCGATTTTGGCGATCGGCTCTTCCCGGCCGCAAGTCGTAGCAAACGAGGATGGTTTGATGGGAGTCAAGCGGCAAATGCAGGTGAATATTACTTGCGATCACCGGGTGATTTACGGTGCTGATGCGGCGTCTTTCTTGCAAGATTTAGCGAAATTGATCGAGACAAATCCTCAGTCTTTGACGCTTTAGCGATCGTCCTAAGCTGTTACGCATTTAAACCACTAACGAGGCCTGTAGGGTGCGTCAGCTAGAACACTTACGCTTACAAGGGAAACGAGAAAGGGCTGACGCACCCTACAATACTATTTTAAATGCGTAACAGCCTAAATCTCCCTTTTACTCTTATTGGCAGGAAAGGGGGATTTAGACTTAGCTTTTAATGAGATGTCTAATTTCGGAATGATTTAACCGCAGAGACCGCAGAGGACACAGAGGAAGAGAAGAGAGAGATGAATAATCCCGATACCAACGGATTTGATATTACTCGTTAATACGATGAAAGTGCAAGTTTTGTCTATTCAACCTGCGAGCGAACCTAATACTTACCAGGTTTGGGTGTCAGTTGGTACGGATACACACAAATTTATTTTTACCACAGAAGTCAATCAAGTGGGAGAACATTTACTTCAGACTACTCGCGGCGAGCGCACTTTTTCAGAAGTTTTCCGATTTAATCAACGGGTAGCGATGAATGTGACAAATCTCGTTGTTAAGTGCTACAATCATGAAACTATAAATCTTCCGGCAGATGTTGGCATTTTTGTCACTCCAGAAACAGCTTTATCAAAGCAAAAGCAATTTGAAAATAGCAGTTTAGCAGACACTGACTCGCAACAATCCAAAGCAGTCGAGCGAGAAACCCGTCAAAAAGCGATCGCGATTGTTGAGAAGTTACCGGAAGCTGTGCTTGATGAAGCTGTTAAGTTTCTCGAATCTTTGTATGTTAAGGGCCAATACGGTTCACTTAACACTGTTAATTCCCCGGAGATCCCCCTAAATCCCCCTTAAGAAGGGGGACTTTGAGCAACTTCTTGTCCCCCCCTTTTTAAGGGGGGCTAGGGGGGATCGGTCTTATCTGAACCGTATTGTGTTAAGGGCGAGCCAGTCGAGTAGCGATCGTACTTTTTGTTGTGAGAAATTCAGTCGCGTTTCGCACAGTGTAAATATACAGTCAACAGTCAACTAATTACTCGATCGCACAGTCAAAACTTGCGGCGGCGTCGCATCCGGCGGATACAAGAAATCCACCTGCACCAAACGGCGTTCCCCCGGCTTCATATTCACATTCACCAAAGGTTCCCCCTGCTGTCCCCGGCGCTGCACGATGTGAATGTAGCGCGTCAAAGTCTTGCCCGTATCATCATTAAACATCACCCGCACCGTACCTCGGAAAAATATCCGATTTTCAGGAGGATCGTAAAACATCAATCCCCCCGATTCTGTATTTGCCTTAATCGGTGTTTGCATTTTAATGCTAACAGATTGGGACTCACGAGATTTGTTGTAAAGTGGAAAAGTTAAGTTGTATTGAATCCCGTAATTACCGTGAGCAAAATAAGCAGTATCGGGATAGCGAGCTAACATTTTAGCACTTTGAACTTGACCTGTTCCAAAAGTACCCGTATCAGTAGTGCTCAGAGCGTAAGAAAATGACTCGCCGCGCTTGGGAACGGTTAAATAATCGGTTCTCGGATTGTCAGTAATTCTGGCTTTCCACTCGGAACCTTCAGCTACTCCCGCAACGCGCCCGTAAATTTTTTGCACCCGATTTTCGTCTCTCGGAGTTGGTGCTAAATCTCTCGGGCCCGCTAAACCTTTGGTATTTAAAATATTTTCCCACTGTTCTAATGTGGGATATTGCTCGACTCCTTCTGGAGTGGGAGCAAACATTGCTAAACTAGCTACATAAACCGAATTGCTGCTCGACATTCGCATTAAAGTCGATCGACCGTTGGAAGAAGGGGTGACATTCCCCACGGGTATCGGCAAATTCATCAGCATTCGGCTCTGATTGGCCGGAATCTCGATCGCAGCCGGCAAAATGCTTTGTCTGTATCCCCGCAGCACATCGCTGGTGATGCGGCTTCCAGGCCCCGCAAACACAGTGCCGAATCGATTCTCTAAATACGACGGCAAATCGACAAATAAGGCATCCGGCCGAGTTAAATAGGTCGCTCCTTGCAATACTTTTAAAGTAACAGGTTCCGAGTTGGGATTGCGGACAATTATTCCTTGAAATAAGGTGCGAGTGTCTTCGCGATTTTTAGCTTTAGCAATGTGGTGGGCGAAGATGTCAAATCTGCCTTTGAAGGCAAAGTTTAAGTGTGCAGAAGGTACTTGTTTTGCTTCCTGGGGAAATGTGGAGAGCAAAATGCCTTCCGTTTGCACAACTTCGGGGCTGTTGCTGTTGAAAACCGGGATGTTGTCGAGTTTTCCGGGCAAAACGCGCACTTGTTGGGGCACCGTCACAGTGTTCAGCGGGGCGGTTTTTGACGGGGAAGGCAAATCTAGTTCGTTTTCCGGTATCGAAAATTCTCGCTGGATGATGACTTGTTGGGTCGGAGGTGTCGGGATTGTTTGAGCTAAGGGTAGAATTGGCAAAAACATTGCTGTGAGCGCGTTTAACTGAACTTGCAGAAGATTGCTCGGACATAGCAACCGACACAAAACTTTACCACAAGTTGGTTAAGGTTTGTAGTGAGGACTTTAGTCCTTTGTGAAAAAACAAAAGTCCTCGCGACAACAAATCTGTCAAGCTAAGGTTTGCAGCCAGGACTTTAGTTTTTCCCCCGACTTCGGCAAATTTTAAATGACAATAATTTTAACCAATGACGACGGCATAGACGCTCCGGGCATTCAGGCACTTTTGCAGGCTGTCAGCGACAAGACAATTATGGTAGCTCCTCAAGGGCAATTGTCCGGCTGCGGGCATCAGGTGACGGCTCACAGTCGGATTCATGTCGATCGGCGATCGGAATTTGAATATGCTGTAGGGGGAACACCGGCAGACTGCGTTCGCCTCGCTCTCAATCACGTTTGTCCGAAGCCGGATTTGGTGCTTTCTGGCATTAACGCGGGCGGCAATTTGGGGGTTGACGTGTACATTTCCGGTACGGTTGCTGCTGTGCGGGAAGCAGCCATGCACGGTATTCCGGGTATCGCAATTTCCCACCGGATTAAAAGGCCGCTCGAAATAGACTGGGATTTAGCGACTCGCTGGACATCGCGGGTGTTGGCGGATTTGCTGAAGCGGGAACTAAAGTCTGGGTGTTTCTGGAATGTGAATTTGCCGCATTTAGCGCCCGGAAGTGCGGAACCGGAAATTGTGTTTTGTCGCCCTTCGACTGAGCCACTGCCGTTGGTTTACCGCCAGGAGGGAGAATACTTTTATTATGCGGGAGAATACGGATCGCGCGATCGGGCTGCGGGGACTGATGTTGATGTCTGTTTTGGCGGTAATATTGCGGTGACTGAGATATCGCTGTGATGCTATTTGGCGCTCTAACTATATGTTTTTATCGATAAATTCTTAACAAAGCGCGTTAAATGCGATCGGCAATGCAATAGTTTGATATTCCTAGCTAACAACTGATTTGAATATACTTTGGGTTAAGCGCAGCAGATACCCTAAATAAAATATCGTGTCCTCTCAATTACTCATAATAAACAAGGTTCGATCGTTCGGACTTTAGTCCGCAGGCGATCGGGACTTGCATTCCGAGCGAGCGAACCAATTTTATGATAGTAGTTCGAGCGGACACGAGTTCATGAATCGGTTTGAGAATTATCCCATTTTGGGATATTTCCATCTTAAAAAATTATAGTAATGACAATTGAACCAAATTAATCGCAATCGCGAGAGTGGCAGCTATCTCTACTTGCGGCCGTCCGTGCTACCATAATTTTTTTTGTCATCCTTTGGCTTAGCAACACCATCCGGTTGTTTCTTTGGCTTTTTGACTTCTTTGTTGCTTTTTCTCTCTTTTGACATAATCATTCCTCAATTTTTACTCATAATAACATAGATTGAAACATCTGCCTAACTGCAAGTAAAGAAAGTTGTTTCATACAGATATTACTCGCTTTTAGTTTCGTACAATCTGCCGTAAATTATCAACTAGGTTTTGCACAATTAGCATCTACCGTTAGGCATATCAATAAATCCCTCAGAGGCCCAATGTCTGAAATTTCTTTTAACCGGACAGTTTTGAGGTCGCAGTCTTAAACCCTTGGTTTTCCCGAAAGCCTGTAGTGTGCCTCGGCAAGCGTTGCTTTTGTACCGATCGCCCTAAAACCCTTATTCTACGGTTTGCTATCAAAAACTGTCGCTACACGTTGCAAAAAGAACCAAGTATATTTAGAAATATAAAGTTAAATTTCAGCTTTCTTCAAAGTGCGATCGCATCCGCTCGGTTAGATATAAAATAGTTATAAAGAGTGCGTATTTAATAAATTTTCGATATTAGGAATGTGACCCGTATGAAAGTAACCGGGCTGCTCAAAGACTACGAAAATGGAAACAGAGACTTTGCAGGCGCCGACCTCAGCGGAGTTAACCTCAGCGGAGCTATCTTGGACGGAGTAAACCTTTCGAGGGCTAACCTGTCGGGAGCTAATCTGAGTCGGGCGCATCTCACCAAAGCAGAACTCAACGGCGCAAACCTTTACAGGGCAAATCTGAGTTTTGCGAAAATGGGCCAAGTCAGACTAGCAGACGCAGAACTCACGAAAGCCAATCTCAGCGGAGCTTTCCTCGTCAAAGCAAAACTGCCCAGGGCCAAGTTGAGCGGCGCCCTACTCATAGGTAGCAACCTGCACAGTGCCACCCTCTGGAACGCCAATTTGTGTACGGCCGATTTGCAATTCATCAACCTGCGGGGCGCGAACCTCACGGGAGCAAACCTCAACTGGGCAAACTGCGGAGGGGCAAAACTCAGCGGTGCAAGGCTCTTTGGCGCTCAACTAACAGGCATCAATCTCAGGAAAGCTTACATCAACGGCATCGACCTGAGCAGGACGGATCTCAATGGCGTCAACCTGAGCGAAGCCAAACTCAACGGGGTCAACTTGGAAGGCTCGAACTTGTTAGCAGCCAATCTCAGCGGGGCTCAGTTGCGGGGCGTCAAGTTGATGGGAGCAGATTTAACCGGGGCAAATCTGGTGGGAGTTTCTTTGGTGCAGGCAAATCTCGATTGGGCTAGGCTGTGCTATGCAGACTTGAGCGAAGCCGACTTGAGCGGGGCAACGTTCACGGGAACCAACTTTGAGGGTGCTCTGTTAGCCGGATCGACAATGCCCCTATCTGTGAGCCAGGATGTCTGCTTAACTGCGGGGTGTTGTGTCGCAGCTTAGTTAACGGAAATAATCACTCTCGCATCCGAGCCGGCGACTCTCGTATTGGTTTAACTTTTGATGCAGACATCATTAGACCTCTTGCAAAAATCCTTTTAATCAAATTCTGGAACGGGCTCTGGGGCCCATTCCACAAGAAAAAAATTTTTGTGGGATGGGCCGGAGATCCCGTCCTAGTTATTTTTGCAAGAGGTCTATTACTTTTGTGAGAGTGTTGCATCGGCAAGAAATTTACCGATATTTCCGAGAGTTTGTAGCATCACAATTGAGATCACCCGATTAATTTCGAGACTCGCAAAGCAGAGGTAATGGCTCCTTCGTGCAAACCATCCCCCAAATAAGCTCCCGCATGATAAGTGTTGTTCTCGCCATTAGTCTCTATAACTTCATCTCGATATCGAAAAGACTCGACAGTGTACAGCGGCGTGTGATGTTTCTGAATGTGAATAATCTGCTTTTGGGCGATCGACTCCTCCAGTTGAAACGCTAAGCTGTACTCTCGCGGCGACTTGATGCCGCAAAGCTGATTCAAGCTCGCATTATAGCCCCATCCCTTGTCCGTCTCGAAAAAATCAAATTCTGATAACTTGCGGATACCGTAGCGATCGTACATTGAAGTATCCGAATGCAGTACAGTGGTTGCATAATTGGCTTTCCACGCCGAAAACCGCTTTGTTTCCGCATCCGTCGGATCGGACAACAGCCTCATCACTCGATCGGGCGGCATCGCAAACACCACCTTATCAAATTCCTGAGTCTCCCCATCAGAAAGCACAATTTTTACAGCATCAGCACTTCTGAAAATTTTTGCAATCTCCACATTCAGCCGTATGTCGCCCTTAAATCGCTCCAGAATCTTTTCAATGTAAGAATACACCCCGCCTTTAATCCTCACCCAGTTGACCGAGGCATAGGCGCGTAGCATCGGCATCGCCAATTCTGCCGGAAAATTGTCGAGCAATTCAAACGGTATCGAGTAGCTGTACATCGTCAGCAACTTCAGCCAATCATTGCGGACGCACGAGCTTTTCAAACTCTGAGAAAGCGGCATATTGTAGAAATCGTGCTGTTTAGCAAACCGCATTTTTAAAATAAATCCAGCCGAACGAGCGTACAGACTATCGAGCCGCAAATACTCAATCAGGCGTTGGATACCGGTGAAATTCTTTTCGATAGATACTCGCGACAAAAAGTGACCGCCATCTTTAAAAAACAGCGCTGAACCAATCTGCACGGGTTCTAATTCAACGCCTAGCTCCTGCATAAAAGCAACGAAATTGTAAAACACGGTTGGAAATTCCAGCACTCCATTTTCTAATATTTCATTGCACTCAGATTGATTGGGCGCAACATTTTTGTTGAGCGTCCGAATGTGTCCGCCTAAAATCGGCTGACTTTCCAACACAGTGACGTGATGTCCCTGTTTATCGAGCCAGTAGGCTGCTGCCATACCGCTCGCTCCGCCCCCAACAATTGCAATTCTCATAGTTCACTCCTAGATTGATAGAAGACTGGGCGGTTGAAACCGCGTCTATACAAACAAAACCCGCCTCCGCGGGTTGAAGAACTGTGCGGTTAAAATTACGTTATTTTCTTCAGTCCGCGGAGGCGGACATCGTTTTTGTAGACGCGGTTTCAACCGCCGTCTTATCTCACCCTAAAATCGCATCGCCGGATAAACGTTGATAAAGCAGAGCCCCCGTCCAAAATGTCGGCGCAAAGCCTGGATAGCCCGAGGAAGCGTTGCAGAAATAGAAATTGTTGAGGGATGTTTCATGATTTAGCCGATCGACTCCCATGTTTTTCGGCGTCAGGGTAGAACCGTAGGAATTGCCGTTAGGACACCAGCAAAAGCGCTCGTTAGTCGTAGGACTTCCGGTAATATGAAAAATCATGTGTTTGCGGAAATTCGGAACATAGTGTTTTTCAACTACGTCTAAAATCGAGTCTAAAATCTCTTGTTTCTTCTGTCGGTAAGCTTTGCGATCGGTTTCCCAAAGTTGCTTAAAATAGCTGTAATTAGCAACAGTCAGAAATTCGACAATTTGACAATCTTCTGGACAATCCCGCCGCGCTTCCGTCAGTAAAGTTGGCGTTGTAATTGCAAAACTCGGACGAGAAAAATCATTTCGATCGTACATTTGAGCAAAAGCTTCATTTAGATCCAAGTGTTCCGAATGAAACGTATTCCACTTGCCAAAGCCGTAGTTTCGGAGGTCGATATCTTTGACAATGCAGTACACCATGTAGTTAGATGCAGAATACTCGTAGTTGAGTTTCCGCCGCACTTTTTTAGAGAAAAGTTCCTCTCCAATCATCTTGGCCGCTCTTTTGGGATCGAGGTTACAAATCACCGTATCGCCCGTGAATTCATGGGTTTGATGGGTGGTCAAATCCATCGCTTCAACTCCCGTTACAGTTCTATCTGTTACCCTAAAATTCGTAACTTCATGGTTTAGTAGAACTTTCCCCCCGTGGGATTCAATGACTTTAACTAAAGAATTGATGACATCTTCAAAATGCTGCGTCGGGTAAAATGCACCTTCTTGATAGCCTCTAAACAAGGCAATCCAAGCATAGAAAGAAAGCTGATTTGGAGGTAGCAAAAAATCCGGCCATTGCAGGGCTAATAGGGTTTGGGCGGCTTGCGGGAGTTGGAACTTGTCGAAAACGTCCTGAAGTGTACTGTTGAGGTGTTGGACGGCGCAGAATACGTCACCGAAATTTTTGAGCAATTCAATTGGTTTGACGGGAGGAGCGAGTTTTCTGAGTCCCGCGCCGGTTTTCTCGACTTCGTTGACGAATTGGCGAATTCTCTCGCTCGCTTCGGGAAACAGCGCCGACAATCTGCGGATCAGTTCCTCTGGTTCCGAGGGAATATCTAGCGCGTACCCCGGCATTCTCATGTGGTCGTAGCCATTCGGATCGTACCGCTCAAAGGTGACATCTCGATCGAGACCGAGTTTTTTGAGAACTCGATTGACTGTATGTCCTTCGCCGCAGTCCCAAACGTAGTGAAATTGGGCATTAAACGTGTATTTTTTGGCCATCGTAAAGGTGTGACCAAAGCCTCCGGGGTGCTCGTGAGCTTCGAGGATATGTACGGTTTTGCCGGAGTTTGCCATTAAAGCTCCGAAAACCAGTGCTGATAAACCACTGCCGACGATGAGGTAATCTGTTTTCATGGTAAATTTCCTCGATCGATTGAATCGGGCGATCGTTGTCTATCTAAACTAACTCTCAATTCTGAGGAAATTCTGAAGAGGGCTTACCACGCTATTTGTGGGGTACGCACTGTTATGCCTTTTTGGGCGAGAAGCCCATCCCACAATAGTGTGAAGCATCTAAATTTTACAGTCAAGATTGTACAGTCAAGTTTGAGCTAATTCTTGTGGGGTGGGCGTCCCGCCCGCCCAAAAAATACAATTTAGGTGGGCTTACTTACAGCTTATTTGTGCGGCACAATCACATCAAAAAAAGCATCATCCAAATCATAACCAAACATCTGCGACATCGCCATCAACTTCGATTTACTGGGGATTCCCTGCTGATTCAACCAATCAGTCAACACAAAAATTTTGTTCATCAAAAACATTTCCAAAGCTTCAGGATTGTACTGAATTCCTTCACTGCGGTGGAACTGGTGCGGCACCAACATCGCCGCATAGCGCGCCAATTCTCCCGCTTTCCAATCCAACAAAAATGGCAGCCAAGGATAACAAGCATCCAAGCGAATAAACCACAGCCGCACCTCGGGAATTTCCGAAATTTCTCGCGGATCTAATTCTTCGCGCGGATACTCAATTTCAAATTGTAGCTGCTGTTCGTTTTGGGCGATCGCTCCTTCGGCCAGCCACTTTTCGATCGCAGTCCGCACCGGAGACAAATCTAAACTGTTTATGCGATCGGCATCTATCGCTATCATAATACTCATAAAAAGTCAACCCTATAGCAGTAAGTTATATCAAATCCGGTCGATCTACCGCGATTTACCGTTGGGCAGGGGCGGGTTTATGAGACTATCGATCTCAACCAAATATTGTTGGAAAAACCCGCCCCTACAGGTTATTGAGAATGGTGTCACATCTCATATCTATCCTACCTATAATATCACTACCAATGTCCAATTATCAATATTATTAATTAGCAATGCCCGATGCCCCATTCCCGATGCCCAATTCCAATTATCCATTTTTCCCAAACTTGCTATCCTGCAAAGAATTGCCAATCCCCTGGATAATTCCCCGCCCGATCAAACCAATTCCTCGCCCTATAACCTGAGTCAAAACGTAAACAACCCCAGCACCCAACAGCGAAATCACCGCGCGAACTCTAGGTGCGATCGCATCCCTGGTTTCCAGCAGCAAAGTCAAGGCTAACTGCCACCCAGACAACTGTGCTAACTCCAGATTTCTCGGAGCATAAATAGAAATTTTCTTAATTCCAGAATCGCCCAAAACAAACAGCCAAAACCTGCTTTCAAAAATAGCTTTCGGTTCCACAAAATAGCTATTCCAGCTATATCTCCACGACAAATCATTCCGAAATCTCTCAATTTCTCGCGTCGAAATCAACTTACCATCGTAAAAAATTTGCTTGATTTCTTCAATATTTGCCAAATTATTTAGTAGAGGCTGTACCACTCCGCTAGCAACTTGAATTGCCAAATTTTCCAACAAAGCTTCAGCTCGCTGCATCGCTTCCGGGCTGCCAGCAACACAAGAAATATTGTCAACTGTTAGAGGAATTTCAAATAGCAAATGTCCAAAAAAATCAACTGTCATCGGTATTTTGTTAAGGATTTCTGTTGCAACTGCATCAGCATCTGCAAGCAACACCGGCACAACTTCTATACCGCTGCCTGCCAAGATATCAGCAGCGCTTTCACCTTGACTTTCCGCCAATTTCAAGCTTGTTTGACTGCCATCAAAAACCCGGGTTTCTCCCGTTTGCAGTGTATAGTATCTGCCAAAAAAATCTATGATTGTCGTCTCCCACAAATCCCGCAAAATAGCAGGCATTTTTTCCGACAATTGAGTTTGCTGCACTTGCCCCAAGCGCAATTCCTCCAGCAAATCCTGTAACTTCCGCAGAAGGGAACTCATCAATTCGCGCTTTTTGGTCGATCGCAAAATATCGATTTCCAAAGGCAAGCCAGTCAAATTGACCAAATCAAACTGCAATTTAGCAGCCACCGAGTCAAACAAGCTACCTTGCCAATTAGTTGCAACCACCAAAGATTCGCCCGAAACTGGGGAATTTGCTAATTGCGATTGAGAATTATTTAACAAATTTTCCCGTCTTCCTTCTGCCTCTTCCTTCTTCCTTCTTCCTTCTTCCTTCTTCCTTCTTCCTTCTTCCTTGTCCCCTTTTCCTTCAAATAATAACTGACTGACAATCCAGCGAGCGGCCAGCAATTCTCTGCGGCGCCCATTGAGTACAACCCCATCTAAAATAGAGGGCAAATCTGTCGGATCTGCGGCTCTAACCTCTTGCAAATCAGCTTTGACAACCGCCAAAGCTGCATCTATTTCCCGCAGTCCAGACAGACAAAAATAAGCCAGCATTTTTTTGTGTACTGGCGTATCAACTGTCGGCTCATCTGCATTTTTCTCTGCAATTGCAGGGGAGTTTTCTACTGTTTGAACCACCGCTGCATTTAGTTCTATTCCCGAGTTAGCTGCCGTATCTGTCGCCCAATAAGTGCAACCAGATGCCACCGCGCGAATAGCTTCGATTGTCAGGGAAATATCTCTACCTTTAGGACAATAGCCATTCGCGCCCGCAGCCTGTATGACCGCCAACAGCTCCGGTGTCAGCGGCCCCCCTAGCACCAACAGGGGGAGATTGGGGTACAAACTTTTGAGTTCGCGACAAAAGACCAGCGCCTCTGTTTGGCCCGATCGCACATTTACCGTCTCAAAACCCAAAATTACCAAATCAGCGGGCTTCTTGGCTGTTCCAGAGCCGATCGAGCGAGCTTCTAGAACTCGCAAAGCTTCGGTTTCCGTTGAAACCTCTGCGACAACTTGCAAGTCTGGATACTGCTCGCAAGCAACTCGCAGCCCCAGCCGGAAAATGGGGTCGCCATCGATCGACAGCAGTTGGAAATTACTCACTCGATTTTTGATTTTTGATTTTTGATTTGACAGGCCGATCGCGCGAAAACCCAATTACTCCGGGAGCAAATTAGCATCAGGAGGCCCAGCCTGTTGAGGAATCGAGGGCGGCGCGGGTTCCGGAGCCGGAGCCGGAGCCGGAGCAGCAGGTTCCGGAGCCGGAGCCTCTTGTCTGGCGGGCGGATAGTAAGGTTCCGGTTCCCTCGCGGGCGGATTGTAAGGTTCCGGCTCTCTCGCGGGCGGATTGTAAGGTTCCGGAGCCGGCTCGGGCGGATAGTAAGGCTCCGGAGCCGGAGCCGGGGCCTCTTGTCTCGCGGGCGGATAGTAAGGCTCCGGAGCCGGAGCCTGCTCGGGAGGAGGCGCGTACTCTTCCTGTCGCGGAGCCGGCGCGTACTCTTCCTGTCGCGGAGCCGGCGCCTCCTCCCGAGCCGGGGCTGGCGCGTACTCGCGAGCGGGTTCCGGCGGCGGTGCAGTGTTGGCTCTAAGTTCGGCACTCCAGCGCCCGATCGCACCTGTTGCCTCTGAATACAGCGCCCTACCGTAACCGATTTGGGAAGCCGTATCGATCGCCGCTCCTAGACTGCCTTGAGACGCCAATTCCGCAGCTCGATCCAGAATCGGTCGGTCTTGAGCAACTTGCAGTTCGCTCACCCACTGATAGACATTATCCTGAGCTTTGGCGTACAAAGTTCTACCGCTTTTAATTTCCGAAGCTTTTTCAATAGCAGCGCTAAGTTTTCCTTGCTTCGCTAGGGCGATCGCTTCATCTAAAAAAGGCTGATCTTGAATAACTTCTATGCGTTTCGTCCACTGAGCCAAGAGAGTTTGCGCCTCTATCCTGCGGGGACGGTTTTGAGCAACCAGGGCTACCTGAGCCATGCCCCCCTTAAGTCCTTCAACCGTTTGCGCTTCTGCCAACTGCTTCGCCAGCGTCAGAAAAGATTGGTCTTCGATCCGCTGAATTTCCCGGCGCCAAGCAGCCACCAATGTTTGAGCGTGAACCCGCCGCGGCTGTTTGGGCCCGATGGTTTGCGCTTGCTCGATCGCTACCTGAAACGCCCCTATCTGACCAAAACTAGCGATCGTGCTCGCCACTTCCAGCCGCAGCAAATCTTGAAACTGCACCTGCAAATTTTCAATTTGAACTTGAGCTTGCTTGTACAGAGGGCGGCCCGGAGCAATTTTGCTAGCAGCCCCCTGCCCTTCCAGCAAGCTAAAAATGTGTTGCGCCAGCGGTGTTGATATCGACTGGTTCCACGTCACCGCCTGAGCCCTACCCAACTGCATCAAATCTTGAGCTTCTGCAAACAGCGGCGAATCCTGCGGCACCACAGAAGCAGCCTCGATCGCCCCCGGCAGGTCTTTTTCCCCCAACCGCTTAGTAGCCATTGCCAGCAAAGTCCGGCTCCAGCCCTCAATTTCCTTCTCAGCTTTAGCGCGGGCAAAAAGCTGCGAGTCAATTTTGCGAGCCAGGACGATCGCCTCAGCGAAATTTTGCGGAGTTCCGTCCTTCGCCAACTCTCTAGCTTCTTGCAAGCGCTGCCAGCCGTTTCTTTCCAAAGAAATCTGCCCTATCAGCTCGTTGTAACGCTTCTGACTCCAGAAAACATTTTCCAGCTTAAACAGAGCTTGAGCGTAATCCCACGCCTTCTTTAAATCCTCACTTTTCAAAGCTGCTAGGGCTGTATCGTAGAGTTTTTGGCCCTCCTGCCAATTTTTTTCCCAAGCAGCCACAGCCTCCTTTACATCTGGGTAAGACGGACTGGTTTTCGGAATTTTCGCCACAATCTCCAGAGCGCCTTTCAAATCGCCCCTCTCAATTTTTACCCTAGCAAATCCCAGTATGGCTTTCGACCATTCCCCGATCAAATGTTGACCCTGCGAATATAGCGGGTGTTCTTTCGGCCAAGCCTGCACCAGTGCCATTGCCGATTCTATCTGCTCTAGCTTGCCGGACTTAGCTGCTTGTTGAGCGCAGTAAAGTCGCTCTCCGTCCGCCGCCAGCGGCGACAGTTGCTGGCAATTGGGAGGCGGCGGCATAGTCAGCAACCACAGAAATGCTGCGGCACCCGTTACTCCAAATCCCACCAGGAGACTCAGCCAGATAAGCTGCCACTGCCAAAAAGTTCTTTTGCCCTCTATCGGCAGCGCCGTTACTGAGGAACTCGCATCGCCTGTCACCTCTGCACTCAAATGTGCCGTCGGTTTGGGGGATGGGTTGTATTGCGGTGGTGTGTGGAATTGGTCAGATTGTCGTCTCGCCATTACTTCAGCCTGTCCTGTAATGCGCACTCTTCACGTGACACTCCCACATCAAATCATAGATTGTGATGTCGGCTTCTGACTCCTGTTAAGGAGATCGAGAACTTCCTTCGAGGTACTGGCAATCTTTCCCTCTACGGCGTTTTATAGTGAGGTTTATGTCCAGCCCCACTGGTTGCTTCGGAGTGTTCTAGGCTCTCGAAGCACGTAAATCATACCAGTTATCAAACAATTATTCACAGATCCCGAGGCAGTTGAGCAGAAAAAACACTATAAAGCTCTCGTCATATCGTTTCAGTTTACACTCAAATAATAATTGGACGAGTGGAGTGCGAGCATTCCTCTTGGCTTTGCGATCTCAATAGCGAGCGGGACGCTCCCTTGCACGGTATAATGTCGTAGGTACCGGATTTGAGATCAGTCGATTTGAGATTTGAGATTAAAGAATTGACTCCGCAGATGAATTTGGGGAGTTAAACTACAATCTCAACTTTTACGTATAGCGGGTAGAAGTGATTTTTTGGATTTAGTTCTAAATTTTATTCCCGATCGCCCAACTGGCGATCGAGTTTCATTTTTCTCTGCACTATTCCGAATTCCGGGACACCGCGGCAAAAAAGCCCGATCGAGCGCTGCTAAATACTTGAATCATTTTCTATTACCTACACCCTAGCAAAAACATGGGTTTTGCTGACAGCAGCGGCTGCTTTATCGGTTGCGAAGCCTTATGCGTATCGCTGACACTCTATGCTTCCGTGGCGGACTCTGCCGATCGATATCCGTAGAAATCTATCCGGTAGTCTACAATTTTGACACCAGTTTGCTGTTGGATTTGTTCGATCAATTCGATCGGCAGTTCCACATGAACGTCAAGAATCTGAGCCGTATCCAGACAGTTGACATGAGAGTGAGAGTCGCTCACATTCCCGTACAAGCGTCCCTCCGATCGTTCTATGCACTCAATAATCCCTTCTCTCGACAAAGCTTCTAGATTTTGATAAACCGAAGTATGCCCGATCGAATGCGCTTGTTGGTTCAGGCGATCGTAAATTTCGCGAGCCGAGAGGTGTTCTTTTGCCTCCCACAAAAGTTCTAGAATAAATCGACGCTGGCGGCTCAAGCGCATTCCCATCGCCTGACAGCGGTTTAAAGCATCTTCTAATGAACGAATTGGTTTCACAGCTACCGCCTTCTAAAGCCTGCTCGATTTTTAATTCTGGTACAATGTTGCACGCCGATATATCCACTAATTCTAACGCAGGGTTGCCCAACAGTAGAAGATAGAGGGCAAAAATCTCGAATGAGTGAATTTTTTGTAGTTGCTGCTGAACTTTGGCTTCCAGCACGCACCACAAAATTTTCCCTCTCAAAAATATTGCTGTGATTCTATCTTCTACTGCAACAACTCCTAGTTCGAGGATTTGATGGCGTGAACCAGTAACTTGGCGATTTCCGAGAGTTGTTTTTTGTTAAAGGTTTTGAGCAAAAGCTTGACTACCGCCTTCGGTTCGGCCGGAAGTGCTACTTGCTTCGACACTGCTGCTGGGGCTGCTGGGGCTGCTGGGGCGATTGCCTCTGCTGGTTTGGGGCTTGCTGCCAAAAGTAGCAAATTTTTACTCGGAGCGATCGTCTTGACTTTCCCCCCTTGCACCAAATCCCCAGCTTCCTTGAGTTCTTTGATAATCAGCGGAGCTAAGACTTTATAAGAGTTTTTGGGATTAACGATCGCCGCTCTAGCTGTTTTAACTAAATTTTGCCAAGTCTCAATTTTACCTCCCAACTTATAGAGGCGAACGCACACAGCCGTCAACTCGGAGCGACTAGCAGCCGATTCTTTCTGCTTGAACACCTGCAACATTTCTTTAAGTAAAGTCATCACTTCAACAGCAAAATTCGCCGGCACAGCACCCGATGTTTGAGCGGCGGGCGCACCAGACCCAGCAGCAACCGCCCGAACTTTGCCAGACGCCAAGTTATTGAGGTGAGTTTCCAGTTGAGCAAAAACAGGCATCACCTGCTGTACGAGTTTTTCTCCCTCTTCATTCCTCAAGCCAAAAGGCCCCTCCAATCGCCCCAGTAAGTCTTTAAGCGTATCAACTCCCTTTAAAAAGAGGGATTCTGCCGTTTGGTCAACTTGCTTGACGGGCCCGTCCTTAAGCACCTTAAAACAATCTTCCAAGCGGTGAGCGGTTGTTTTAATGCTATCTAAGCCGAGCATGGCCGCCCCTCCTTTCACGGAATGGGCGGCTCGAAACATCTCTTGGAGGCTTTCGGGGTCTTTCATCGTGGACTTCAAATCCACTAAACCATTTTCTAAAGTATCGAGGTGCTCCTTAGCCTCCTCTATAAACAAACGCATAATTCGGTCTTGCTGATCTGACACGACAGTCCTCCTAACAATCTGTGCACCCTCCAGAAAGCACCCTCTTCGCGGGAGAAAACGCGACTCCTGGCTAAAGTCGGAAGCTCCCATGCAAAACATTCTAGCCTGCCTCAGCTAGCAGACTGACAATACTGGTGTCGGGGCAGTCTTAGCTCTAAAACTGATGCCGTGGAGATTGAACCTAAAGTTCTGAGGGAGTATCTGGAGCGATTTCAATGCCCATTCCTTCTTTCATCATCTGCTGATCCGTAATCAAATCGCTCAATTCCTTGACTTCGACGCCGATGTTTTGGCAAGCCTGTTTCAGTTCCCGCTCGAAGGTGTTGAGGTCGCCTCCGTAGCCGCAAAGCTCGGCGGCTGTGGCGATTCCTTGTTGGGCGTTAGCTTTGGCGCAGTCGATCAATTCAATGCCTTTGAGGGGTTGGGAGGATGCCATAATTTCAAGCCGCAATTTATCTTTTCTTCCACTGTACCTAGAACGTTGAGGTCGATCGATCTATCGAAAGGCATGAAAAATTCTGCCTGTGCTGCGCGTTACCAATTCATTATCTTTGGGATTTCCTGAAAAGATAGGAGTTAAGATTTTCTAACCCTTACTGTGCCTAACTTAGGCTAGATTACTGTGAGAAATGTTTCCAAATCTCAAATGCACTGGGTCTGGAGCGTCCGGCACCGCGTGTTTGTGTCTGTTCTGTTTGCTATAGCAGTCGGTGTTTTCCTGCCGCCTCACTATTTCCTCCTGACTCGGATGCTGTGCATTTGGAACGCGGGCGCTGTCAGTTTCCTGCTTTTGACTTGGATGCTGATGCTGCAAGGCACTCCCGAAATGATGCGCCACCACGCTCAGCAGTTGGACGCTGGCCGCTTAACAATCTTAAGCACGATCGTGGCAGCGGCTTGTGCTAGCTTGTTGGCGATCGTCTTCCTGCTGCGCGATACCAAAGGCTTGCCCCCGAATTTGCTATTTCTGCACTTGGGGCTTTCTGTCCTCACAATTGTTGGGTCTTGGATGCAGGTACACACTATCTTCACGATGCACTATGCCCACAGCTATTACCGAAACCGCAGCAAACAGCACGGCAGCTACTCGCAGGCGAATGGTTTGGATTTTCCGGGCGATGAGGAACCAGACTACAAAGATTTTTTATATTTCTCCTTTGGTATTGGCATGACTTGCCAAGTTGCAGACGTGCAGATCACTTCTCGTTCCATGAGGTATCTCGTGCTTTTTCACAGCGTGCTGTCGTTCTTTTTTAACACCGCTATTCTGGCTATGAGTGTCAATATTATTGCGGGATTGAGTTGATAGGATTCAGTAGCAGATGCTGCATTTTTTTATTGATTGGCCATCGATCTTGTTTTTAGCGATGGGTGCTTATTGCCCGAATTATAGAGTTAGACGAAAGAAATTATGGCTAATCACCCAAGTTTGCATAACTCCCTAAAAAATGTTAGTCTAATAACGAGTTCTACGAAAAATTTCCGCCTATCCACATGATTTGGGGTATGGTGCGGAAACTTTCAGCCTAATAATGGTTGGGCTTTGGCTAACCTAAATTTTGTCTAGTTAAAATTGATACGTTATACTTGACTTAAACTTTTGCTATGAGCAATGCAGAATCATCAAATATCCAACTTGAACTAAGCTTGTTAAATAATGGGCTAGATTTTATTCTCAAGGGCATAGACGAGCTTTTTGATGATGATTACGTCCTGAGAGACTATTCGACTGCGGTTGATATTGGCACGAGTAGTTACAAGTATGGTGTTCTGAATCTTTTTTCTGGTTTTTTGCTACTTCTTAAAGAAAGGCTTTTTCGTCATATGCCAGAACTCATCTACAAAGGAAGTCTAAAAGATATAAAAAACAAGCTTAGTTCAGGAAAAATTCCTAATACCGTCGATCTCGATGAAGCCTTAGAAAGATTAGAAATCGGTCCTAAATTTGCATTTTCCGAGCAAGATGTAAAGTTAATTAGATATGTGCAAGATGTGAGAAATAAATTTGAGCATTACAAAATTTCGGTTGACAACAAGTACGAACTGTGGTCGAATCTATCTAAGTTTTTGGAGTTGATTGATAACTTTCTTGTTGAGCAACTTCACATAAGTATTGAAAGATCACCAGAAGCCTTAAAAATTAAGGAAAAAATACACAAAATAGATTCAGTCTGGGAAAGAACTCACTGTAGTTTAGACTAAAAATGAGCTCATCTAAAAGTAGCTGCCTTTGAATATAAGGCAAGCTGTTGCTCAAAAACT
>NZ_JAUBWA010000042.1:0-50935 GCF_036702825.1 Microcoleus sp. A003_D6
ATATATAGTCCAAATAAAAGTCCATGACAGCAAATGTATTGTTTGTTACATTATACACCATAAAGTCAGGAGAGCCGTCGGCACTCAAAGATTGAATGAAGCTGCTTTAGATTTAAAAGCAGTTGTTTAGAATAGTTATCACTTATCCTTTATTAAATATTAATAATCGGCACAAAAATGAAAAAATTATCTTTAAGAATTAAAGCGATTGTTTTTGCGATCGCCCTCAGTACCATACCACTTCTATTGACAGGAGCGATGACTTATTTATTTGCCAGCAAGCACCTCACTAACTGCGTAATTAAGTACCAAGAATCACGGGCGATCTCTACAGCAAATGAAATCAGCAACTTTACTTTTGAACGCTACCTAGACATTAAGGAACTAGCTAATTTAAGTATACTGAACGACCCCAGAGTCACTCAAACAACATCAACCAGTCAAAAACAAGCTCTGTTAGATAGATATGTAAAAGAAGGCGAAGGCTACGACAGTATTGCAGTCGCAGACCTCCAGGGAAATACTATTTTGCAATCGAGCGGAGAACCGATTATAGATTTCGGAAAGCGCGACTATTTTCAGGAAGTAATAAAAACTAATCGCGCTACACTTGTGCAGCCTAGAAAGTCATTTATTAATGGTAAATACGCCATTTTTGCTGCGGCGCCGGTTGTCGATATCAATACCGGAAAAACTATCGCCGTCATCAGAACTCGGACGCCTACAACTTATTTAGAGCATGATTTTCACGAAAATACAGATAAATTAACCAGAGACTCGGAGGAATTAAAACAAGAGAAGTACCATTTGATTGATGGCAATGGCAAGTTTTTCTCAGCAACAGAAATTCTGCACGTGAGCAGAGATGCATCGTCAGACTTTGCTGTTTTTGCCAAAATGCAAACCGACAGAAAGATTGACAGTGCCATCGATATCGATCGCCTTGATGGAACTAAGCAACTGATTACTTACGCTCCTATTGAAACCTTAAATAATACGCCTGAATTGGGTTGGAGCGTGATTATTGCCAACGATACAAAAAATGTATTTGCTCCGCAAAAAGAGTTGCTGTATGCTCTCATGGCCGGAGTTGGAATTACTGCTGCTATTGTTAGCGCGATCGCAATTTTTATAGCCAGTCGAACTACTCGCTCGGTAAATGAAATTGTGCGGGCGATCGCCTCTTCTTCCTCTCAAATTGCTGTCACCGTCGAACAGCAGGAACGCATCGCCAGCCAACAACTATATGCTGTCGATCGCACTGCTACTACAATGGACGAATTGGGCGAATCAAGCAAAGCTTGTGCCGAGCAAGCAGAAGCGGCCGCTTTCGGGGCAGCACAAGCCCTTAAACTCACAGCAGGAGGCAGTCAAGCAGTAGACAATACCTTGAAAGAAATGGCAAATTTGACCGAAAATGTAGCAGCAATTCAAAAGCAAATTTTGCGTTTGAGCGAACAAACCGATCGCATTGGCAATATCTCCAGTTTAGTCAGCGATTTAGCAAACCAAACAAATATGCTCGCCATCAACGCTGCTGTCGAAGCAGTTAGAGCCGGTGAAAGCGGCAAAGGATTTGCTGTTGTTGCCAACGAGATTCGCAAATTAGCCGATCGAAGCAAGGAATCTGCTAGCCAAATTAATGTTTTAGTTGCAGACATCCAGAAAGCGATTAGTTCGACAGCAATGGTCACGGATGAGGGGACAAAAACTGTGAAAAACGGAGTGAAAATTGCCCGAAAAACGGCAGACGCATTTGCGGGAGTGGCCGAGGCGATCGATCGTATTGTTTTGAACAGCAAACAAATTTCTTTTACCGCAAGAAACCAGGCAATCGCCATTCAGGATGTAGTTGAAGCCGTCAACTCTCTTAACCTCGCCGCCCAGGAAACTGCCACCGGCATTTCTCAAGTCAAACTCGGCATTTCTCAACTCAACCAAGCAGCCCAAAATTTAAAATCAGTAGTTTAGTCAGATGTAGTTCGGCAACGGATGTAACGGATGTAACGGATGTCAGGAAGAAGGGAGAATAATCCAATTCCCAATTCCCAATTCCCAATTCCCAATTCCCAATTGCCAATGAGCGATTACCGATTACCCAAAGATACATATGATTGAAGATGAAGAGCTCCGAGATGTATTTAAAATTGCTAGTGAAGAACATTTGCAGAAAATAGACGAGGGTTTGCTGTACTTGGAACAACACCCGAGGGACTCAGCTAAGTTAGAAGAATTGCTGCGGGAAACCCATTCTCTTAAAGGCGATGCTGGGATGCTGGCCGTAAAAAATGTAGCATCTTTAGCTCATCAAATAGAGCATATTTTGGGAGGTGTCAAGCGGGGAGAAACTCAACTAAATCGAGATATTAGCGATCGACTTTCGCAAGGCTTAGACGCCATCCGCAAACTCGTTGACGAAGCCGTCACGGGTGAAGATTCCGGTGTCAATACATTTTACGTGCTTGCTAGCATGATGGGTGCTTCTAACAAGCCCCAGCCAGCCGCCCCGACAGCAGAGCCAGCATCTTCACAAGTCCCCGAACAAGAATTAGTAAAAATGCAATTTACTGATTCGGAAACGTCGCCATCAGAAACAAACAGTGAAACTTCTTCCGCCACTAATTTAGATAATAATTACTCTTCTTCGACGCTGCAATCCGAGCAAGAATTGCTGCTGCAAGCTCAAAACTTGCCTGCGGCTTCCGAACCCCCTGCTGCATCGGCTTCCCAACCCACTGTTAGCGCTTCTTCTAGTTCATCTTACCGCATCGAAACCATTCGGGTTTCTACCCAAAACTTAGACAATTTAATGACTCAAGCAGGGGAACTTACTGTCACCAAAACTCGGCTAGTACACCGACTTGCCGATCTCGAAAAGCTTACAACTTTGTGGGAAAATTGGAGCCGAGAAGCTTCTATAAATCGGTTGGCTTTTGATCGAATAGAAACTGAGAAAAATGGGTCTCCACAAAAGGCGAGCCTAATCCAGTTACAGAATTATTGCCAGCGTACTGAAGAACGTTTAGAACGTCTGGGAACTCTAGTAAATCGCTTAAAAAATCGAGTTGATGAAGATACTGCCAGACTCGAATTAATTGCCGAGGAATTAGAATCAGGAATTCGCACTCTCAGACTGCTGCCTTTGTCTACTATTTTTAATCTATTTCCCCGAACGGTTAGAGACTTGGCGAAGCGGGAAGGGAAAGAAGTTAAATTAGTCATTGAAGGTGCGGAAACTAAAGCTGATAAACGCATTTTAGAAGAAATGAAAGACCCTTTAATGCACATGATTCGGAATGCGATCGACCACGGCATCGAGACGGCCGCCGAACGCGAAGAACTAGGCAAACCTCCTGCCGCTACTCTCCGAATTAAAGGCTACCATACTGCTAGCAATATTATTATTGAAGTTGCTGACGATGGCCGGGGGCTGAATCTCGCTCGCATTAAACAAACTGCTGTCAAACGCAACATCTGCACGCTGGAGGAACTCGCCACCATGACAGAAAGCCAAATTCAATCGCTGATTTTTGCTCCTGGTTTTTCAACCAGAACATTTGTTACTGAAATCTCTGGACGGGGGGTGGGTTTAGATGTAGTTCGGACTAATGTTGAAGCACTAAAAGGCAGCATTCAAGTTGAATCTGTCTCAGGAAAAGGATGCACTTTTCGGCTGCAACTGGGCACGTCGCTAGCTACTGCCAATGTATTAATTGTAGCAGTTGAAGGTATTGCTTACGCGCTGCCCATTGAGTTTGTTGAAATGGCAAAAATGGTTGCTTGTTCTGATATTTTTGCCGTAGAAGGTAAGGCAACTATACTTTCTGAGGGTCAGGCGCTATCAGTTGCTTATTTAGCAGATTTACTAGAATTAAAAAATAGAGAATGGCTGCCGAATAATCGGGAATGGCTACAGGAAAGTTGGAGAGAAGTCAATAGCGAAATAAAAGGAGAATTCCTGACATCAAATTCTCCGAAAATCTCTTGTATTGTTCTGAAAGTTGGGGAGGAAAGATTGGGGTTATTTATAGATGCTTTGATTGACGAACAGGATGTAGTGATTAAACCTCAAAGTCTATTGCTGAAACGGGTGCGAAATGTTTCAGGTGCAACGATTCTCGGGACGGGAGAAGTTTGTATGGTGCTCAATCCCCACGATTTGATAAAATCTGTACGCAAGCAAGTTTTGTCGGGCGGGGTTGGGAGTGCCCGATCGCCCATTGAGACGGTCAGCCGAAAACAAGTTATACTTTTAGCAGAAGATTCGATCGCTACCCGCACTCAAGAAAAGCGCATTCTCGAAGGTGCAGGTTATGAAGTGGTGACAGCAGTAGACGGATTGGATGCTTTCAATAAATTAAAGACTCGCTATTTTGATGCTCTGATTTCTGACGTACAAATGCCGAATTTGGACGGTTTGGGACTGACTCTTAAAATTCGCCAGCAAAAAGAATACAGTGAGTTGCCGATTATTTTGGTGACATCTTTGGCGTCGGATGAAGATAGACAAAGAGGGGCTGATGCCGGGGCTAATGCTTATATTCCTAAAGGTACGTTCAATCAAGATGTATTGATCGAGACATTGAAAAGGTTAGTTTAGTCAGCAGTCATTAGTCATTAGTTATTAGTCATTAGTTATTGGTTATTAGTTATTGGTTATTAGTCAACAGTCAACAGTCAACAGTCAACAGTCAACATTTATCCCAAATAATTGATGTTATCGCCCATTAAAGTATTGTTAGTAGAAGATTCCCCAGTAGCTACGATCGTCCTCAAGCGCATTTTTGATGCTTCGCCAGAAATCCAAGTTGTAGGAACCGCTTGCAACGGGTTAGAAGCACTAGAATTAATTCCGAAACTTCAGCCGGAAGTCATCTGTACGGATTTGAACATGGCACAAATGAACGGGTTAGAATTCACGCAGGAAGTGATGAAGAAATACCCGCGACCGATTTTAATAATTAGTGCTTCTGTACAAGCAAACGATACTCAAAATGTATTTCAACTTCTGAAAGCAGGTGCATTAGATGTTTTTCCGAAACCAATGGGCGGGTTGGCGTCAGATTACGATCGCCTAGCGAATGAATTAATTGCTAAAGTTAAAGTTTTGTCGGGAGTTAAAGTATTTACGCGGCATCAAAAGCTGGGAGTAATCCAAACAAGCGATCGCCCTATTATACAAACTAATCAACTACCAATACAGAATTACCAATTATCCAGCAAAAATCTCAATTCTCAAACGATTAAGTTATTGGCTGTGGGCGCGTCTACAGGCGGGCCGCAAGCGCTGCACTCAATTATTTCGCAGTTTCCAGCTAATTTGCCAGTGCCGGTAATTTGCATCCAGCACATCAGCGAAGGATTTTTGCAAGGATTGGTTGACTGGTTGGGTTGTGAATCTAAACTGCCGGTGAAAATAGCTGGTTTGGGGGAATTGCCGCAAGCTGGTGTTGTTTATTTTCCGCCCGAAAAACGTCATTTAGAATTGGATTCTCAAGGGCGATTTATTTTTTCTGAATCTGCTGCTTTCGCGGGACACTGCCCCTCAGTAACGGTAACATTTAAGTCAGTGGCTAATTTTTATGGTCGATCGGCGGCGGGAGTTTTACTAACAGGAATGGGTCGAGACGGTGCTGATGGTATGTTGGCGATCGCCCAACGTGGCGGCTTGACAATTGCTCAAGATGAAGCTAGTTGTGTGGTTTTCGGAATGCCGAAAGAGGCGATCGCCCTCGGTGCCGCCCAACACGTTGTACCCCTGGGCGCGATCGCTCCTCTACTGTTGGCGAAATTAAAAGTTTAGGACAAGCGGGAAAATATAGCGGTTTGCAGATGCAGACGGCGGTTGAAACCGCGTCTATACAAACGATGTCCGCCTCCGCGGACTAGAATAACATAAAACGTAATTTGAACGGTCCGATCTTCAACCCGCGGAGGCGGGTTTTGCTTGTATAGACGCGGTTTCAACCGCCGAGTCTTCTTTTATGATTGGAGATTGATAAACTTACCAATTACTTCGCGCAACTTGTTAGCATCAAACGGCTTTGTTAAATACTCTGTCGCTCCCGCCAAACGCCCCTGTACCTTATCAAAGGCTCCATCTCGCGCTGTCAGCATGACGATCGGCAAATTCTGAAACTGAGGCAAGCTGCGCACCGTGCGGCAGAGTTCCAATCCGTCAATACCAGGCATCGAAACATCGAGCAGCAAAACCGAAATTTGTTCGTGATAAATCGTTGACAAAGCATCCACTGCATTGTCTGTCACTAGAACTCGAAACTCTTTACTTAAAGCCTGTTTGACAAGTCCTTGCATCACGACGCTATCATCAACTGCCAAAATAGTTGGTACTTGACTGCTAGTTGCAGACATATTCTTCTCCCTGTTTATTTAATAGTTATTGAAAATAGAAAACATAATTCCCGCCGTCAATTTTTGAGAATTGCCTCTGCTAAATAATTGCCAACCCCATTGGAGCGTTAGTAGAAATTTTACCTTTGTTTTTTTGACCTCAAACTCCAAAAAAGGGATTGCCCTCGGGGTCGATCGGCGATTACAACAGTTGCAAAATGTGCATCCAAACCCTGAAACCCTCGACGGTCGAGTTTGACCAACTATCTTTACAAAGTTTAACATCTTAACATCTTTTGTACTTCATCTCCTAACTTTAGTTGAGCCGCAGCCTGTGGCACCGCTCGGTAAATGACACTGGTATTGTGGCACAAACCAATTATTTTAATCTACCAGCAAGCCAGCTACCACGATTAGACAAGTCTCTTAAGATACAATTAGACTTCTTAAAAAATTCTATGTAAGCTATCCGCCATCTATTTATGGAAGCTGCTTCCTCCCGATCGAGGATTTTAGATTTAGATCGAACTTTTGCCCACCGTTACCTGAATTTTTGCGAGTCCGATCGACCACACTCCCGAAGAGTTCGCCATCAGCTCAAACTCTCTCTCGGAATTTGACCCGGCAATTCCCCGGCAATTACCCTGCGGTTGCTCCCGAATCTGCGCTCGAACCCCCTGCAAATTCCTTCCAGAAACAGCAACAAGCCGTCATTGTCCGAGACGCTTCCACAGACGTGCGTGGGATGGGCGGGAGAGCCCGTCCAAAAAGGGCGGGCTCTCCCGCCCAACCCCTACTCCCCACTTTCTAGAGTGTAAGTTATTTAATTCTCATTCCTTAGCTACCAGATTGTCGGGGAAAAACACCGAGGCCGCTTGAAGTGTATCTCCCAAGCCTGACAGAGAGCGGAGTTCAGGATCGAAATCCCGCTGGCTCGCCCCGCTGCGGTTAAAGAATAAACCTGCGGGCGATCGGTTTCAAAAAGATTTTTTAAATTTTATTGTCAAAGTGCTTGACAGATTCCCTGGTTGGAATGTTAATATGATGAAGGTTAAGACGTTGGGGCGTCGCCAAGTGGTAAGGCAGCTGGTTTTGGTCCAGCCATTCAGAGGTTCGAATCCTTTCGCCCCAGTTAAATTGTGCTTTAAATTGTCCCTGGTGAATCAATTATCAGATAATTGTGTTGCCTCCGCGCTTCGCCGGCGAGAGACGAGTGAAGTCCTCACTACCAACCAATTTTATTGTGGTTGTTCGATCGGACACGATCTCACTCCTAACTGCTGGGCCCGCGAGCGTTTAGCCGATCGAACACGTATCGGGAAATTGCCGGAAAAGCGGTTTCGTCCTTGGAATAAGCCGGATCGTCTGCAAAAACGACTAAGATATAAATCGCGCGATCGTCTAAAGTCCTGACAAATGCCGCTTCGCTGCGCGATTTGGAAGTATAGCCCACTTTGGAACCAAAATAAATATTAGTTGGTAAAGATTCGCCGAGAAATCCTTTTATCGAATTGCTAGGGTCATTTTTCCAGGCTTTGGGGTCTAAGTCTCTAGTCAGCAAGTAAGCCATTTTGCGGCTGGCGACGCTGGAAACCGCTTGCCTAGTATAGATTTCATATATTAATCTGGCGGCTTGATCGGTAGTTACTTGATTGCGAATCGGCTGGGAAGCATCGCCCCGCAATTGCAAGTCGCGACCGATTGGACCTTCTTGCCTCAAATAGTATATGGGATAATTTTTGGTGCTTATACGAATATCATTGAAGCCTGCTGACTGGAAAAATGTGTTAATTTGAGTGCGCTTTTTAAGCCAGGTTTGCAATTCTTCTCCTGCGAGCCTTCCGCCGGATTTTGTATCTGTGATTTTGTCTAAAATCCTGCTGGCTGCATCGTTGTTGGAGACACCAATCATTTGTTCTAGGTCGTTTTTAAAGGCAGATTCTCTTTGCGTAATGATGCCTTTTTCTATGGCTGAGTAAAAGGCTGCCATCCAAAATAACTTGGCAACGCTAGCGGGAAATCTGAGAGTTTGATTTTGATATCCGGCAAAGGTGTGAGTTTTGGAATTGCTGACATCAAATAAGGTAATTGATAGCCGTTCTGCCGGCAATCCTTTGCTGGTTGCAATGTTCACAGATTCATCAACAATCCCTTGCAATTCTTGAGAGTAAACGGGATTGGGAGGTGTTTTGATGTTGTAGCTAAAGGTAGGCTCGCTTTGACGATCGGCTAAATTTTCGGATGTTTGAATTGTCGGAGGCGAGAGTGTTTCTTGAGGCGAGATGGGCTGTTGAGTCAAGATGACTGGCGGTTCTGGGGGACGGCGAATTCTGAACGGTATTGTGACAATCCAACCGATCGCGATCGCCCCGGCAATTAAGCACAGGATGTTACGGTATTTTAACCGAGAAAATTTCGTCCTCACTCGGCGACGAGATTGGACTGGGCCCTCGCTGCTTTGGCGACGAGATTGGACTGGGCTCTCGCTGCTTTGGCGACGAGATTGGACTGGGCTCTCGCTGCTTTGGCGACGAGACTGGACTGGGCCTCGGGGGCGGATTGGGCGTCGGGGCCCGATTGGGTCTCTGGGCCCGATTGGGCGGCGTCGGCGTTCTACTTGCATTGTGTTGTGGTATCAAACTCGCACGATCAGTTTATAATAGGGCGGCGTCTAAATGACAAGTGTGTCGATCGAGTCCGAGTAGTGTCAATTTAATCGGTCTGCTAGGCTGATTGAGACTTCTAATAATTGTAAAAATTTCAGGATAGCACTGAGTTGAAGCAAAATCCTTTGAAAAACATGAGAAATTTTTGGAGTCTGGCTGTTTTGGGATTTGCGATCGCCGGCGCGAATAATTTTTTGATACCTCATGTTTGGGCATTTCAGTCTCAACCTGCTGCGGGCTCGGTTGTCGATCGACAAACAGAAGGACAGGGCGCGGATGTAGCAACTCAGTTGACGGGAGAAAGCGAAAATCGGGAAGCAACAAAAAAGCAAAGTGTTTCCAGTTTCCCGAGTCTGTTGTGGGACTTCAACAATTTACCGGAAATTGCCTATTCCCAATTGCTGGAGGTGCTGACCAGACGACCAGACTCAAATAATACGGAGAGAGAAACCGCTGCACAACCAGAAGACATAGCACGTTTTGAAAAGATTGTACAGTATGTAAAAAAACAAAATTTGCACGATCGCTCGATCGGACAAATCGTCCAGGCGATCGCCGATTATTTCCAAGGATTGCCCTACGCCGAGGGTTTGCTGGACAAATCGGGCGAAGAAAAGTTGATCGTAACTTTGAATAAATTTGATTGCGTTTTGTTTGTAGAAACCGTTTTGGCGATCGCCCGGGGCGTAGCAGTACAAGATTACGACTATCAAAATTTTGTCAATCGCATAGAAGAACAGCGGTATTTAAACGGTAAAATGAACGGTTATTGCAGCAGATTGCACTATTTTTCCGAATGGATTAACGACAATCAAAAACGGCAAACAGTGGAAAATATCACCGCCCAATTGGGCGGAGTGCCCATGAATAAAACACTAAATTTCATGAGCCAGCACCGCAGCAGTTACCCGCAAATGGTCAAAGACGAAACGACTTATCAGTGCATTGTCAGCCAAGAAGCAGACTTAGCCAAAACTACTGTTAATTACATCCCGACAAATCGGATAAAAAGTGTTTATTCTCAGTTAAAACCCGGGGATATTGTAGCGGTAGCGACGGATGTTAAAGGATTGGATGTCACCCACACGGGTTTAGTCTACCGCAATGCTGACGGGAACCTCGGTTTAATTCACGCTTCACCGGCTGGGGAGGTGACAGTTGCTTACGACTTGCAGAGATATATTAGGAGAGTCGAAAGTGCGATCGGCATTGTAGTCGCTAGGCCGATAAATCCCAGATAAAGGTGATATGTGAGGTTATCAACAGAAAGAACTAAAGCCCTTACTACGAACCTGTTATGATTTTTGGTATCTTTTCAGGATTTTATGCTTCAGACAAACCACCAAAACCCACTCCACAATACATCCCAAAATATAGCCGATAAAATCCTCGCAAGCAAAGCTGCTGCCCACAAATAGATGCCCGAATAATCTAGCCCTAATCCATTGCAAAAAACGAGGATGCCACAGTTGGCTAGATTCAATTGCGGAGTTAAAAAGGAAAACTCCTAATTCTTTTAACAACTGATTACCAATAAACTAGGTTTATTGCCGATCGCCTACCCCTGGGATGACACAACTCCTTGATTGCACTCCTGAGCGGGCTGGTCGTCATAATTTACCTTGACAAAACGTGAGAACCTACCGAACATCAGGCTTTACCTGAAATGTGAATGCAAGTAATTGCCTCTTTTTTCTGAAAAGGAGATGATTTCATGCTTTGCAGCGGCATTTCATCCTGATTTCATAATTGCGTGCAATTCTAGAGAAGTAAACTAATTTCGAGGATCTCAGATAGCAACATTTTCTTTCGTTACTCTATCTCTAGTCTCAATGAAGTCAGTAACTCAGGGCTAAAGCCACTGAGCTTGTAAGAGAAATCAAGCAAGCTGTACTGACCAGCTATCGCCTTAACTGGCTACGTTATTTAGGTCACGACACCCTGGGATGCGAAGCTAGTCCCTTGCTCTGTCGCTAGTAGTTAAACAGTCTTAAAGTCACTCTCGACAGTGCTGCTAGCCTGACAAGCCTTTATAACATTGACCGACAAGCTAACTTTACCCCAGCAATGGGTGTTTGTTTGAGGACAACCATATCCTCGCCGGAGGGGCAACCATACCCCTCTACCCTCGCCGGAGGGGATTCAAGGCGATTGAAATCGCCGGGTCGTTTTCCTCTCAGGACTAAAGTCTCTGAGCTTCCCACTTACCGAGCTTTTTTTGTGAGTGTTCCTCAACTTCTTTGAAAAGATAGGATTTTCAGTTCTTCTATTTAAAATCATTGCTATTAGCAGATTCCAAAACGTTTCTTCCACCGCTATTCAAAACTATGTAATTCGGTTCCACCGCTATGCTGCTGACGCAATGATTATAAGTGAAGTCATCCATCATCTAAACCACTATTCACAATTTCATCTAGCAAACGACATGAACAATACTTTCATTGCAACTTATTTTGATTGGGATCACCGGACTCCACGCAAACGCCATCGTTTGGCTAATGGGGTATTGAATAAATTGCGCTTGAACGGTCAAGTTATTCCCAAATCACCTGGTATGGCAAGTATAGAAGCTCGAATGAATATTTTTCATTTGGCAAGCCAAACAGCAGCATACAAAGTATCTGGTGATGTTGTCGAAGTGGGTTGTAATGCTGGCGAAAGCTCCATTGTGATCCAAAAAATTCTGAATGAGTATGCCCCGGAGAAACAATTTCATGTGTTTGACAGCTTTGAAGGGCTTCCAAAACTACAAGGAGACGATATTAAAGATGGAGTATACGATCAAGGTTCGATGACAGCTAGACTCGACGAATTCAAAAATAATTTTTCCGCTGTTGGACTGGATCTACCACATATTCATAAAGGATGGTTTGAGGATACTGTTCCTTCATGTCTTCCAGATCGGATCAGCTTTGCAGTTGTGGACGGCGATTTATATAGCTCTACTAAATATGTACTCCCCCATGTTTACGAGCGTCTAACGCCAGGAGCTATTTGCTTATTTGGCATTTATTATGATGAAAAGGTGTTTTCACGTCCACATACTGCTGGGCCCTTCAAATCGCCTGGTGTAAAACGTGCTTGCGATGAGTTTTTTGCAGACAAGCCTGAAAAAGTCTCTGTACTCTATGCTTGTGAGTATTCCAACGGCTATTTTCGCAAACTGTAGAGACAGAGCAGTTTTATAGGAATAATAATCTGGTGTTTCTATCCTGAGAGTGTTTCATCACCTTTCTAAATAGGGCATTCCTCGGAATTGGGCGATCGGTAATAAATCTTGTTTATTGCCGATCGCCAACACCTACAATGACGCAAATACGTCGCGTCGCTCGCACCAAAACGCGGGCTGGGTGCTTGCGGCGCACCTTACGCTACTTAAAAATCAAGGACTAAAGTCCTTACTACAAACCCCATTAATTGATGATTTCGCTGCGAGATACCTTACTATTTCTAGCAGGATTTGGCGTTAATTCCGGCGGCGAAACTTGAACACTTCCCCACTCATTCAAAAAGCTTTTCAGCAAAACCTCTTGCTGAGTGCGAAATGTCTCGACATTAGCCCCGCGATTCATAATCACAAACCACACTGTTTCTTGTTTTTGAGTTGGCAGCGCTCCGCCCAAAGCGCTAACATTATCCAACGTGCCAGATTTGACTACTGCTAATTTGGGAAGCGGCCGTTCTGACAGTATTCCTTTATCTTTCCCAACTACAGTTAAGACATCAGCAACTGTCATGCTGTAAGGTTGAAGATAGCGTTCTAAAGCTATAAACAAGGCGCAAGCAGCCCGGGGAGAAATGAGATTTTCTTCGCTCAATCCCGAACCGTTCACGAGTTGAATTTCTGCGGGGGGAACTCCGGTTGCTGCTGCTGCTTTTTGGGCGACTGTTTTGGCGCCGCCGACAGTATCAGCTAGCATATCTGCCATGAGATTGTTGCTGTACTGATTCATTTTTTTGATCAGTTCGGCGAGGGGCAAAGAATAATGTTTGACTAAAGGCTGCACGCTGTTGGGAGGTGCTGGTAAAACCTGGACATTACCCTCAATTGCTATTTGGGGTTTCGGCGTATTTGGAGGTAGTGTTTGATACTGGGCGGCGGCTTCGCTGGGCCAGATTTCACTGTTCAATCCTTGTTTGAGCAATTCTCCCGATTTGAGGGGGTCAAGTTCAAAGTTCATGTAAAATTTATCGGCAATTATCAAATTGCCAGTGACTCGTTTGATGCCTTTTTGATTTAAGGCGTTACCGAGGGCGATCGCCTCTTCCCAGACAAACAACGGATCGGCGCTTCCCTGAACAATTAAATCGCCTTTTAATACGCCGTTTTCTATTTTTCCTGTTGTACCAATTAAGGTAATAAATTGATGTTCCGGCCCGAATTGTTGCAGCGCTACCAGAGATGTTGCTACTTTGGTAATAGAAGCGGCTGACAGAGGAACTGTACCTTGATGATTGGCTAGCAATGTATTGCCTGATTGCATCCAGATACCTTGATCTTCTTTGGCAAAACCTTGGGCTGTCAACCCGTTGAGATATTGCTGGATTTTGGTATTTGTGGGGGTTTCGGGATTGTTTACAGAGACTGTTAAGGGCTGACTTGGTTTAACTGGGGGCGGGGAAGATTCAGCTACAGGAGAGGGAGATGCAAGTTCCGGCGATTTAGTAGCGGCGCATCCGGCAATTATTGTGAGAAGGGCGATCGAACTCGCAGCAGTCAAGTA
Source organism: Microcoleus sp. A003_D6 (assembly GCF_036702825.1). Classification (NCBI taxonomy): domain Bacteria; kingdom Bacillati; phylum Cyanobacteriota; class Cyanophyceae; order Oscillatoriales; family Microcoleaceae; genus Microcoleus; species Microcoleus sp. A003_D6. The sequence continues at coordinate 13,742 of NZ_JAUBWA010000042.1, forward strand.
GCGGTTTTTCAGCATTACTTTAATTTTTTTCATCAAATGTACGATCGTCTGTCGGCACGCCCGATGGAAAGTTTAGCACTAGCCAGCGCGTTTTGGAGCATCCGGAGCTGCGTTACCAGAATCCGGAACCGCTGACATTAGCTATCTTCTTCTCCATCTTTCTTCGTGTTCTTCGCGTCTTCGTGGTTAGTTAGGGCTTGCTGAAAAAGTGTAGGTAATGGAAAAACGAGGCTACACAGCTTGAAAAATAGTAGGTTTATTCCTAAATTTCCAAATTTAGCCAGAAATGAATAAGGAAAGTGCAAGGGTTTTGAGCCTCTATAATCCTATAACTTGCACTTGTTTGAGCGAAAAAAGCTTTAACCCCTTATTTGGCAAGCTTTCTACTTTTATTCAGCAAGCCCTAGTTAAATAGATATTAGACCTCTTGCAAAAATCCTTTTCATCAATTGATGGGACGGGCTCTCCGGCCCATCCCACAAGAGTTATTTTTTATTGTGGGATGGGCCGGAGAGCCCGTCCTAATTATTTTTGCAAGAGGTCTATTGTTTAAATACTGCGGGATTTTATACCAATAGCCCGGAATGTTTAATGTTTTTAGTTTCTAGTCTGAAACCCTTGATTTTTCGTTGGTAGCGAACTTGCCTTGGAGCCGGGAAACCCTTATTCTACGGTTGGTAATCAAAAACTGTTTGAAGTATTGTTATGCCAGTTCCCAAAAACAATGCAACTCTCGACAAGCTCCAAACCCTTATCTTATAAGCCATTCCGAAATCTAAAATCTAAAATCTAAAATCTAAAATAGTACGATCTTCAGCGCCTGGGGCCTTCACCCCAGGCCGATCGCTCTGGCAAATTTTCGATAAACTGGTTTATCCAGCCATACTCCCTATACTCAGCGGCACCATTTCGCCGTGCATCGTCAAGCCTAACAACATCGGCCCGCCCGGTCGGATCAACTCTCCTGTAAGCGCGCAGCGTTCCTCCTGCTGCGCTGTGGCATTAATGCTGGCTCGAATATCCGATCGAGAAAACATCTGGCGATAATCTCCAGACTTCTGCTCCACGTAATTCCAGAGCAAATCTCGAATCAAAGCTTGATAGCCTTGATTGCCTGCGATCTCTTTGAGTCTCTCTTTGAGCTCTCTTTCTAGTCGAATGCTGGTGACTTCCATTTCGGTGGTTGAGGTTCTAGGTAGGGTATGCATAATTTTTTCTCCGTGACGGGTGGACATCTGTGTAATATCAGTGTAGTATGTTTACAGCTAGATTGAAAGCCTCTTAACCACCTTCTGCCGACTTTGAAATTTCTCCCCACCTACTCCACCTATCAACTGAAGTGCGATCGCCCCAGGGGTCGCTCCGAGTCGTTACAGCACGTCTTTAGGACGGGTTTGGCGACCGTCGCAGCGACCTCGCGGGCGGGCCGGGGCTCAATTAAACCCGGTTATAGTGGATTAGGACAAATTGCAGAAATTAATTACAACGAGGTAGACCGAGACGGTCTGCGAGTGGCACAGCCACATCGAGATACGCGAAGCGGGAGGTACAGCTAAACGACTGTACCAACACAGGATGAAAATTTGCATGAACGCAGTTTTTCTGGCCCCCGCTTCTCTTACTTAGAAGCGGGGGCATTTGATTGGATATTTGAGAAATTCGATCGGCTTGGGGAACTGGCAAAAAACCAGATGTAGCCAATACTGATGAAGCACCCAAAAATTCAAAATCTAAAATCCAAAATCTAAAATCCAAAATTGATGAGGAGGAGCAAGCCGTGACCGTAGTAACTGATGTATTGAGGCAATCTGTGGTGGTATTTTCTCAGAATTACCTACCGATGAGCCGTGTCAACATCAAACGGGCGATCGTACTTTTGGTAACAGGCAAGGCTGAACCTCTGGATTTTAGCATTGGCAACGGCTGGCTGGTACGATCGCCCAGCAGCAGCATCCACGTACCCGAACAAATCCGCTTGACTTTTGGTAACAGGGAACGGGTTTGGAAAGTGCCGCCGGTCAATCGCCGGGAAGTTCTGCGCCGCGACGTTCATTCTTGCCAATACTGCGGCAGCAACCGGCATTTGACGCTGGATCACGTGATGCCTAGATCGAAGGGCGGGCCGCATACTTGGGACAACGTGGTGACTGCTTGCGAACGGTGCAACTCTCGTAAGGGCGATCGAACTCCCGTAGAAGCTGGAATGCCTCTGCGAACTAAGCCGAAGGCCCCCATACACCCCACTGTTGCTTTTGCCGAACTGTTTTGGCACGAATACCAAATTGGGGAATAGGGCAGTAGTCAGTTGACAGTTGACAGTTGACAGTTGTTAGTTGTCATTGGTCAGTTGTCATTGGTCAGTTGTCATTAGTCAAAAGGAGTTTTTTGTGGAATTGACAAACAAGGAAAATTCTTGAATTCCAAATTTTTCTTTAATTCTTTAATTATGAAGAATGCTTCATGACTAATGCCTTGCGCCTTGTGAAGTCATTGGCTGAAGACTGAGGACTAATGATTAATGACAACTGACAACTGACAACTGACTACTGACAACTGACAACTGACTACTGACTACTGACTACTGACTACTGACTACTGACAAATTTTCAATTCCAAATTTAGGGCTGTCAATATGCTGAAGTTGACTTACACTGAAACGGGCTTTAACCTGGAGCGTTTGGCTCAATCTCCCGAACAGTTAGTGGCGCTGCGAGTTGTGCTGGCTATGCGAGTTGGTCAAAGCATCAGCGTCGAACCGAGCACTGCGGCATTTTTGCTGCCGGCGAATTTGCCGGCGCTGTCTCTGTTAGAATCTGAGGCCCGCCGAGATGATACTGATTCGATCGCCCTTTGTGTTGCTGATGCTGACTTTGTAGAAGTAACTCTGCGCGGTACGTGGATTTCTAGCGCGTCTGAGGGGGCTGATGGGGTGTTTGCGACTGTGTTGGGCGATCGGGCGGAGTTCTTGCTGCTCAAACTCTGGCTCGAAACTCAGGCTGCTGCGGAGGTTGTCGGGGAAGTCGGCGATTAACATGGGTGAAAGAAGTTCGGCAACGAGCAATGTGCGGGATGTAACGGATCGATGTTGAGGGGAGAAGGAAGATTTTCCCAATTTTCTCCTCTCCCCCTCTCCCCCTCTCCCCCTCTCCCCATCTCCCCATCTCCCCTTATGGCGTATAAATGATGTTGAAGTAAATGCCGTTATCTTGCAGATTGTCGCCTTTATCGCTAATTCTCACCAAAGGAAAAGCGTAATCTACGCGCAGGTTCACCCGCTGTATCGGTTCCCAGATTACCCCCAAACCCACACCTGCTAAAAATGTTTGATTGGTTAATTTATTAGGATTGTTCGCAACGTTCCATACCGTACCCGCATCCAAAAAAGGAGCTAATTGAAGTTTGGGATTTCCCGAAGCATCCCGCTGCAAAGTAATCCGATCTTCGATCGAAACTCGGAAGCCGTTATCGCCAGAACGGACATTTTGGCGGTAGCCGCGCAAAGATTGCCCGCCGCCAATTACAAATTGCTGCGAAGGCAACAAACTATTAGCTGACAACTGCAAGTCTGACTGCAAAATTAATAAATGTTTGTCGTTCAATCGCTGCACTCGCTGCACTTGACCCAGCCAACTAAAAAATTGTCCGTCAGGAACAGAACCTTCGTTTTGAGTAGCATCGAACAAGCTAGTGCCGATCGTAAATTGCGATCGCAAGGCCCAAGCACCCTGCGGGTCGCGCCGAATGTAATCTTGTCCCAGCTTAATTGCAGTCGTAGTCGTGACACCTTTGGAGTCCGGGCCGATGCCAAAAGGAAACGGTTCGCCGGCGAGAAAAGTTCTGCCTGTCTGATAAGTAATACCGGCAGATAAGGCAAATTCTTCGATCGGCGTTCTCCGCAGCGGCTGGCGGTAACTGAGTTCAAATAAATGCGATTTGCCCGAAATGTCAAAAGTGTCAAAAGGTTCTTCTACAATACTGTTGCGGTTCGGTGCCGCCCTCAATTGCAAAGTGCCGTTCATTGCATTTAGCGGCACGCGATAGCTGAAATCAAACACGTCTGAATCGCCTAGCGATCGGTAATAAGCCCCCGCAAGTTCGTCGCCATTTCCTGTTATATTGCGGTGCCGCAAACTAACTCCCAATCTTTCGGAACCGACGCTGGGAGGGGAGTAATTGTCAAAGCTGAAACTAGATTGAAACGGATTAGCTTCCAAGACTCGGACGATCAGAATGCTCTCGCCTTCATTATCCCCAGCCCGCAGGCTGGCTTCTACATTGTCAAATAAAGGATCGACTCGCAGCAGCCGGAGTTGGTCTTCTAATGAAGCTGTGCTTAAAGGCATTCGGGCACCGAGTCGAATCCGGCTGCGGATGTAACTTGGATGCAATCTTTTAGTTCCTTCTACCTCAATTCGGGCCAGCTTGCCTTCGATAACTTGAATTTGGACTACCCCTGCGGTGATAGTTTGGGGCGGCAAGACTGCTCTCGAAGTGATGTAGCCGCGATTGAGGTAAATTTCGGTAATTTTGTCGGCGATTTGTTTGAGCTGTTCTAGGGTGGTCGAACGCCCCTCTAACGGCTTGACTAAGGCATTAATTTCGTCTTGGCTTAAAATTGTGCTGCCAACTACTTGAATTTTCTGCACCTGAATTACCTGATTCGGCAGCGGCACAGGAACTGGCGACGGGGGTTGGGGCCCTACTGTTGGCGGTATTTGGGCAGGTTCTGGGGAAGGCTGCGGGGCTGGTTGCAAAAATCGATCGCGATTTGGATCTGGCTGAGTCGGCGGCGGCGGCAGGTTTGGAGGCGCCGAGGGTGGGTTCTGGGCTAAAACATTGCAAGGTAGCTGGTTCTGACATTTTGGCTCGCTGTCAACCAGATTTTTTGCTTCGGGCAAGATGCCCGCACCACAAGCAGTTTCATCAATTGTGGAACAGGCATCTTGCCTGTTCTCGGCGCGGTTCGATTGTGTTTCTGGTTCAGGGTTGCTCTGGCTCGAATCCGGGAGTTGATTGAAGTTTGTTGCAGTTTCATCCTGCTGGATTTCCAGTCTTTGCAGTGCTAATACTTCGTTGCCCGGATCTGCTGAGTTGTCAGCAGCGGCGGGCAACTGAGAAATATTGGAAGTTTGGGATATAGCTTGATGGGCATAAAAGCAAGCGATCGGGAGCGCAGTTAGAAGTGAAATCCCCAACCGAAATATGGCAATATTTGGAATCGGGCGCATAATTTATAAATTCTCTAAAATAAGTTTGTCTGCTGCTTAACTCTGCCAGTTTATCATTTAGTATTAGGCGCAATTTGACCATAAAAATTTCAACAGTCTGTCTTTCAAGAGGCTAAGAGTCCGAACTGCTCAGCACAAAAAGTTTAATTGATTTAGGACGATCGACCAAAAAACCCGGAACAGGCCAAAATCATCTGTGGCGCTGCCAAATACCGCGATCGAAACCTGGTTTTTGGTACTTGCTGCACAAGCCATAGCTGGTAAAACTATAGTCATTTATTGCAATGACATGGGAGGCGTCGGCCCTCCCCTTTCTGTTTTACTTTGAGCGGATTAACCCGCATTGGCCCAACTACGCAGCTCCCTATCCCATTGCACAAAGCATTTGGGATTGCTTTTCTGAGAATGTTGTACGAAGCATTTATGTCAGAATTGATTAACCGACCCGTCGATGTTTTGTACAATCCTCGCGAGATCCGTTTTCCAGTGAACACAGGCTCTTTTTCGGTTTTTCCATAAACAGGAATTGGGTCTAATCCCACAAAATTTGCTCTGGATGTGTAGGATTCCTCCTGTACAATTACCGTGATTCCTACCAGCCGAGCTTTGTATTCTAACATCTCAACTAATCGAGAGTGAGGAATACTGACAAAATTTTGGTTAGTTTGTTTACCTAGATTGATATCGGTTTTCCACTGTGCATTTTTGCCGATGACCAGCGTTCCAATTTGGTTCACTACCAAATGGTCAACAATCACACGACTAGCATGATGCAAGTAATTATCAACTTTCTGATTGCGACAGCGAGTTAATCGCTGAATTCTGGGTGAGGTTTGACGATTTCCTTTTAACTGGGATTGCAATTGGGATTTGCGTTTGTTGTAAAACTGGTTAATCGATTTTAATGGTCGCCCGTTAATCAACAAAGGGACAAATCCCGGTTGATTTGAAGTTGGCGCTACTAAATTATCCAGTCCTAAATCAATACTAGCTACAGAGTTGGCATTGCTGATGGTGGACTCCGGTTCATCGTAAATCACCTCAATTACATAGGAATCACATTTGGGAACCAGTCTAACTTGACAAATCTGGCTGGGATTGAGTCGGGTTTTAATTGAAAGTTCAGTGCCAGAAAGTTTAATGATTCCTTTCTTCAACTGTTTGCTGCTAATTGCTTGAATTGTGTAGACGAGAATGTTTCGCCCTTTAGTTTTATCTTTGTACTTTGGCAGTTTCGGGCGACCAGTGAATTTAGTAGAGTCAGCTTTGTAAGCTTTAACGGCTTCAAAAAACGATTTCCAATTCTTGTCTAAAACCATTAAGATTTGCTGACTTACTTTGGCAGGCATTGCCTTATAAGCTTCGTGAGACTTCATCAAGCGATTCATTTCGTTGTAGCCGATATAGCCCCATCCATAAATAAAGCTCTGACGAATGACGTAATTGGCGGCATTGTAGAGATTTTTGGACAAAAAAGCTAGTTCGTCTATTTGGGCGAAACGGTGTTCCGTCGATTTAATGATGTGCCTCTCTGTTAGCTGCATTTGAGACTTCCGTTCTTTGAGTTGTGCGTATTCCTTGTTCAACATTCATAGCGATATGATACCATTATTGTTTATAATTGCTTATAAACTCAATGAAGTTTTACAATACCAAAAAGGCAAGTCGAGCGAGCAGTGAAGGCCCGATCGGCTTGCCTTTTTCTGTGGAGGGCGATCGCCCGCAGCCCTTTAAATGTGGAAGTGATACAAGATGCTGCCGTCGTCTTTAATTTCGCAATTGGCATTAAAGACTTCAGCTTGTTGGTTCAAAAAACGCTGAGCGACATCCGGCGATAGTCGCGTCTCCATCGCAAACCGCACCAGAGTGATTTCGCCGCGGCCTTCTTTGATCAGTCGGTACAAAGCACTCTGGAGCCTTTCGCTCTCTTCTCGCTGAAAAGCTGCTTTGTACCTCCAATCCGCCACCGAAGGAATCAAACCGCGGCTGACCAAAATTGCCAACAGCAGGCCAATTCCCAAAATCAGAGGCACTGTCGGATCGCTCGTGGGCGTAGCCACAATTTGCGGCACTGTAGCGGCGGCAAAACTGCTCACCATTTCTTTTTCCGACGCTTGCGTATCCGCCATTGCAAGCTGAGTTTTGTTGTAAAAGTCTTGCTGAAGCTTCATTTGCTGCAACAGGCGAGCGCGCTCTCTTTCGTATAGGTCAAGTTTTTGCTGAGCTTGTTTCAGGTCTTGAGTGACTTGTGCCAAGCGTTGGTTGAGCGACTGATTGACTGATTGCCACCGATATCTGTTAATTAGGCGGCTTTTTTCAACCATGCCCTTCATCAACATATCCGCCGTTTGGATTGCTTGTTCCCGATCGAGCGAGCGATACCCAACAGCAATCTCTAGGGGTTGTTCCGGCTTGGAAATTTTGACGCTAGCATTTTGTCGAACTTGAGAAGGCGACAGCTTAACTGCATCTGCCACTGCTTTGACAACATTATCTGCCAGCAGAACCTCCGGAGTCAGTTGCTCCCCCTGCTTGAGAATTGTCGTGCCCGTGCTCGAAAATTTTACTGGCGGATTGTTAGAAGTGAGAGTGCCTTGAGCCAGGAATCCGGGCGGCGGGGCTAGGCGGTAGGCAAGGGCCCCTGAAATGCCCATAATTACAGCAAAACTGCTTAAGGCAATCCATCTGTATTGATTTGCTGAAGATCTAAAACGTAAATTTCCCATTTTGATAGTCAAGTCATAACATTCGCTTGCCGCAGCTACTGCCAAACCAAAGAGCGATCGTTTCTTTCTTGTTAGTCTAATTGACTGCTGAAAAATCTCTCAGCTTGTAGCGAAAAGCTAAGAGCTTTTCAGATTTGTCAATATTCACGATCCGAAAAAACCGATCGCGCTTTTATTTGATCCGAGCTATAACTTCAGTTTTTGTCCTTAATAATTAAATCTGTAACAAGGCTTCTGGAAGTCTACTGGCACTTCTACTGGCACTCTGGCGTGCGAGATCCTCGCCTCCCCGTGTTTGTTGACATTCAAAACAGTCTCCTTTTCACCCTTGGCAATTCTCCAATTATCTTACGTCTTGGCGTCTTGCGGACGCGGTTGAAGAATAAAAAAAACCTTAAATACTCTGCCTAAAAACTTAACAAGCAAGAATTATACCATGCAGTTAAGAGTTTGGTGCGTATTAAAAAAAATTGTGGAGCTGGTTTCGCCCCCAGCTCCACATATTCACATAACAATTATGGTTCGATCGGTTGATGGTTCGATCGACCCGGAAGCAATATTCAGAAGCCGATCGGCAAAATAAGACCCTCGCGAGCCATGACAGCCTTCGGAAAAGCGATTTGTACGTCTTCGGCGATGCGATCGAGAAAATCGTCAGTGTGAGCCGGATCGTGGTGAAAAATCACCACTCGTTTCACCCGCGCCTCCTTCGCCATTCTCACCGCTTCCTGCCAAGTCGAGTGTCCCCAACCAACCTTCGGAGACTTGGGGTTGTGATATTCCTCGTCTGTGTACATCGCGTCGTAAATCAGCACGTCAGCGTCGAGGGCCAAATTATAAATATTCTCATCAAGGCGATCGGGAAAATGTTCCGTATCAGAACAGTAAACAGCCGATCGCCCCTGCCAAGTCACCCTATATCCCATAGCAGTATTCGGGTGATTCAGAGAACCAGTCCTAATCTCAATATCGTCCAGCATCATCGTCTGGTTGTGATTGAGTTCGTAGAAATTCAAATCTGCCTGCAAACCCATCAGCGGCACCGGCGAATTCGAGTGCAGCACCCGTTCGACGAAGTGCCTTTTCATGCAATCTCCATCCGGCGGAGTCGCCCCGTAGATATCAAAACTATTGCCGCGGATGAAAGCTGGGGCGAACAGCGGGAACCCTTGAATGTGATCCCAGTGATAGTGAGTAAAAAACATATAAGCTTGCACGGGCATTTCTTGCAGCAACTGGTCTCCCAGCATCCGCAAGCCAGTTCCGCCGTCAAAAATCAAGCGTTTGCCAGCGACTCGCATTTCCAAACAAGAAGTATTGCCGCCGTAGCGAACAGTTTCCTGTCCGGGTGTGGGAACACTGCCCCGCACGCCCCAAAACTGTACTACAAAATCATCTATACCTTTTATTGATTCGGAGGGTTGAGGGCAATCAAGGGGAGTTGCCGCTACAGAGGACAAGCTGATTTCCATTTTAAAATTCAGGCTTTAAGGTTCCACATTGTCCGTGATGGCGCAGCAGATGGTCGCACAACACTAAAGCTACCATTGCTTCCACCATTGGCACAGCTCTTGGCAAAACGCAAGGATCGTGCCGTCCTTTGGCAGCAAGCAACGTGGCTTCGCCCTCTCGGGTAACTGTACGCTGGGTCGAGCGAATTGTCGCAGTTGGCTTGAATGCTGCCCGCAAAATGATATTTTCACCGTTAGCAATGCCACCCTGGATGCCGCCGGAGCGATTCGTTACTGTACGAATTACTCCCTCTTCATCAGTATAGTATTCATCATTGTGTTCGCTGCCTTTAAGCAGAGTCCCGGCAAACCCCGAACCTATTTCAAAACCTTTGCTGGCGGGCAAGGACATGATGGCTTTGGCCAAGTCGGCTTCGAGTTTGTCGAATACGGGCATTCCCAGACCTTTGGGTACATTGCGGGCGACGCATTCGACTACACCGCCGATCGAATCACCGCTATCGCGAACTTTTTCGATCAGTTCAATCATTCTTTCGGCACATTCGGCATCGGGACAGCGGACGATGTTGCTTTCTACTTGTTCTAAGGTAACAGTGTCCGGGTCGGCGACGCATTCTAAGTCTTTGATGCGTTTAACGTAGCCGACTATTTCTACGCCTGCTGCTTGAGAGAGAATTTTTTTAGCGATCGCCCCTGCTGCTACTCTACCTATTGTCTCTCTCGCGGACGATCGACCTCCGCCTTGCCAGTTACGAATTCCGTACTTGGCATCGTAGGTAGCGTCTGCGTGGGAAGGGCGGTAAGTTGTCGCCATTTCGCCGTAATCTTGGGGGCGAGTGTCTTGATTGCGGACTAAAATGGCGATCGGCGTTCCCAAAGTTTTGCCTTCAAACACCCCCGACAGAATTTCGCAGGTATCTGCTTCTTTGCGGGGCGTGGTAATTTTGCTTTGCCCGGGGCGGCGGCGATCGAGTTCCGCTTGAATTTCCGATGCGTCGATCGACACCAGGGGCGGGCAACCGTCAATTACTACTCCGACACCGCCGCCGTGAGATTCCCCAAATGTCGATATCCGAAATAAATGCCCAAAGGTATTGCCCATGATGCTTTTGCCTGAAACTTGATAATTTTTACTTTAACTGGAAGATAGATTTCTCAAATATAGATTTAGCGTATTTAAAAAAAATATAGCATTCAGCAGCAGGCGAACGGTCGATCGCGCGTCGCAGAAGTTCGATCGCTACGGAGAGAGGGAGAGGGGGAGAGGGGGAGAGAGGGAGAGGGGGAGAGGGGGAGAATTGGGAGAGGGGGAGAGGGGGAGAGGGGGAGAGGGGGGAGAATTGGGAAAATTTTCCTTCTTCCTTCTTCCTTCTTCCTTCTTCCTTCTTCCTTCTTCCTTCTTCCTTCTTCCTTCTTCCTTCTTCCTTCTTCCCTCTTCCTTCTTCCTTCTTCCTTCATCTCTAATCTTCGTGTTCTTCAAAAGGATCTCTCAATTCCTTAGCGGGAGGGCCGAAAGCCGTGTATATCGAGAAGCCGGTGATTGCCACCAGACACATACCGAGAGAAATGCCTAGAACTGCTGCTGGTTCCATATTGGGGAGCGATTATGAGTTATCCACTCTATAATATTACAAAAAATAACAATCCGTCTGAAAGTCTAGTGATTTTAGGCGCTGTACGGTATGGCAGCCAACCCCCACTCCCCGTTGTCCGAGTCCTTCATGCCGCATTTCTGAGAAATTGCGATCGCAATTAGCGGTAGAAATATGTCAAACTTTTCTGTAGAGATTCATTGCAGGTGACTTATGGCACAACGGACTTGGTTAGGAGATATACTCAAACCCCTTAACTCGGAATACGGCAAGGTAGCCCCCGGCTGGGGAACCACGCTGTTGATGAGCGTGTTCATTGGACTGTTTTTCGTGTTCTTGTTGATTATTTTGCAAATCTACAACTCTTCGCTGATTCTGGAGAATGTGGATATGGATTGGTCGAGTCTCGGCCGCTAAAACTCGATCGCAAAACAGTAAGGCTAAAAGTAAAAGCTGAGGGTTGAGGAGAAAGGGTAAAAGGTAAGTTTTCCCGTTTTTCCTTACCCTTTACGATTACTTTTGGCATAAATAAACAAGAAGTAACTAAACAAATTGCAGGAGAAAAACCATGAATATTTTTGGCATTGGTTTGCCGGAAATGGCCGTTATTTTTACGATCGCCCTATTGGTATTCGGCCCCAAAAAATTACCTGAAATCGGCCGGAGTATGGGGAAGGCAATTCGCGGCTTTCAAGATGCTTCGCGGGATTTTGAGTCGGAGTTCACGCGGGAAGCTAAGCAGTTAGAAGAAGCAGTAGCAACTAGCAGCAAACCGGAAACTGAAAAACTCGCGGCGGCGAATCCCAAGGAAGATAGCACAGACAGTTAAATGAACAACACTCAGAAGTCGGAAACACCAGCGGAGTTAGTGATTCCCCAGCTAATAGTTGGGTTGGGAAATCCCGAACCTAAATACGATCGCACCCGACACAACATAGGCTTTAATGCTGTCGATGCCTTGGCTCAATCTTGGCAGATTTCGCTTTCGGAAAATCGCAAATTTCAAGGCATATTTGGCGAGGGAAATCGGCCGCGGGGACAGAAAATCCGCTTGCTGAAACCGCTGACTTACATGAATTTGTCGGGTCAAGCGATTCGGGCGGCGACGGATTGGTACAAAATACCTGCGGAGTCGGTATTAGTAGTATACGATGATATGGATTTGCCGATCGGGAAATTGAGAATGCGGCTTGCCGGTTCAGCCGGCGGGCACAACGGCATGAAATCGACAATTTCTCATTTGGGGACAGACAAATTTCCCCGCTTGCGGATTGGCATCGGCAAACCTCAAAACGATGCTAAAAATGAGAAAGATACGATTTCCTTCGTCTTAGGAAAATTTTCCTCAGAGGAAAGTCAGTTAGTAGAGAAAGTGCTTAAACTGGTTGTAGAAGCTGTGGAACTAAGCCTGCACCAAGGAGTAGAAAAAGCCATGAGCCTTTACAATAGTCGTACAATTGCAGAAACAAACGCGGAAACAAAAAGGTGAGTTCGAGACGTTTGCCTGAAACAACTGCATATGTCCGGGTTACTGGCCAATCTTGGCAAAAAGGCACGATTGAGGGTGAAGTAAGTGCCGGCAATTTTGAGTGGCAGTTTCAGTGGCGTTTCACGGCAGAAAAAACACTGATACTCGAGCCTTCTCAGGGTAGGGCATTGATTCAGGAACCGCTGCACCGCTTTCTGGAAAAATGGGATTATCAGCTTGAACCTGGTGGGGATTATTCGTTTACGGTTCGGGCTGAGTTTTAAAAATATACCTCTTGCACTCATTCCCAAATTATCTTCAAATTATCTGCGTTTATCTGTGTTTATCTGCCTTACATCTGCGGTTTTTGTTTTTTTAACCGCAGATGAACGCCGATTAACGCAGATGAAATTCGGGATGGTCAATTTGTTTGTGTTGATTCCAGCAATTCTTTAATTAAAGCAGGTGGCGTCGCTTCTCGGTAAGCCCCGCAATAATACATTGTCAAAACAGCTTTGTAAGCCCAGTGATTGGAAGGTACATCGGTAAAAGGATTGGGCAGGGTTTCAACCTGATTATGCACGCAAGCATTGAGAATTTGTTCTGGCGTTGTCTGCACTTGAACTAAAGAATTATTTTGCTTTATTTGTGCAGGATTTTGTGCTTGTACGGGAAATGAACAACTGGCACTAATTAGCAATATAATTGTGGAAACGATTCTGAGTTTAAGCATATAATTTCCTCTGGTGCGACAATATATCCTAACTTCCACTGCATTCCCTGAAAACTATGCTGGGTCGTACCCTCCGCAATCGTTATCAAATCATCAAATTCTTGGGGAAAGGCGGTTTTGGGCACACGTACCTAGCCAAAGATTTAGACTTACCCGGACATCCCCAGTGCGTTGTCAAACATCTTAAACCGCAAAACCCTGACCCCGCCCTTTTGCTGATTGCCAGACGCTTATTCGACGCAGAAGCACAAACTCTGTATAAATTGGGTAAGCTACACGATCAAATCCCCAAGCTTTCCGCCCACTTTGAGGAAAATGGGGAATTTTATTTGGTGCAAGATTTTATCGCCGGACACGACCTTACGAAAGAACTGATTCCAGGTAAAAAATTAAGCGAATCATATACTATTACATTATTGCACAATATCTTAGAAATTTTAGCAATTGTTCATCAGCAAAAGGTGATTCATCGCGATCTTAAACCTGATAATTTAATGCGTCGCCAAGATGGTAAAATTGTCTTGATTGACTTTGGCGCTGTCAAGGAAATTAGCACAATAGTTGTGAATGCTCAAAAGCCAACTAGCTTAACTATTGCAATTGGTACTCCTGGTTATATGCCGAGCGAACAAGCGAAGGGCAAACCTAGATTTGCCAGTGATATTCATGCAGTGGGGATGATGGGAATTCAAGCATTGACTGGTGAACATCCTTTTAACTTACGAGAAGATACGCATACAGGAGAGGTAATTTGGCGAAATCAGGCTCAAGTCAGTAATAATTTAGCTAATGTTTTAGATAAAATGGTGCGCGACAATTTCAGTCAGCGTTATCAAAATGCAGAGGAAGCATTGCAAGCAATTTTATCTTTGTTGTCGCCTCTCCCACCGCCACCACCGCCACCGACACCGACACCGACACAAAGTGCACCGACAAGGCGAGGTTTTTTACAATTAGTCGGTTTTGCGGGAGTAGGACTTGTCGGTGCAGTTGTGACTAAAAGTTTGCTGAATAACTCCTCAAATCCCCTAAAAACAGTTCAATTTGAAACGGTGACAGTGAATTCAACGGGAGAAATCACCAAGCGCAGCCAAAGTCAAGCACAGGTTTTTACAGAAACTATCGCCAATGGCATTACTTTAGAGATGATGGCAATTCCTGGGGGCAGTTTCGTCATGGGTTCCCCCAATACCCAAGCAGGACGAAGTAACGACGAAGGGCCGCAGCATACTGTTAATGTCACCAGTTTTTTTATGGGAAAATATGAAGTCACTCAAGAAGAATGGGAAGCAGTGATGGGAAATAACCCTTCTTACTTCAAAGGCGCGAAACTTCCTGTAGAACAAGTAAGCTGGAATGACGCTGTGCAATTCTGTCAGAAACTTTCTCAAAAAACAGGGAAGAATTATCGCTTACCTTCCGAAGCAGAATGGGAATATGCTTGTCGCGCCGGAACTACAACACCCTTTTATTTTGGCGAAACAATTACCCCAGATTTAGTCAATTATGACAGCCGTGATCCCTACGGTGCTGCATCCAAGGGACTTTACCGCGCCAAAACAACGGATGTAGGGAGTTTTCCGCCGAATGCCTTTGGTTTATACGATATGCACGGAAATGTTTTGGAATGGTGCAGCGATCGCTATCATTCTAACTACAATGGCGCACCAACAGACGGAACTTCTTGGGAAACAGGTATAGATGATAACCGAGTGCAGCGTGTGCAGCGTGGTGGTTCCTGGATCAACGATGCGGTCGATTGCCGTAGTGCCTATCGTTACTACAACAACTCGGCGGTCAGCAGGTGGAGGGACATGGGTTTTCGCGTTGCGGTTGCGTCGGTTTCTTCCTCGTCCTAGTTTTCCCGGCGAGGACTCTTCTTTGCTCTTTTGCCCTTTTGCTCTTTACTCTTCTTTCTTTTTCCCTCTCGCGCGTAGCGCTAAAAATATTTTTTTTCAGATTCACCGCACAACAGATTATAATTAGAAATATTGATTTTTCTCACGAATAGTCGCATAGGAGATTTACAAAATGAATAACCTATTAGAAGAAACTTTTGCCACCGTTTCTCAACTACCCGAAGCAGAACAAAATGCCATAGCATCCTTAATCTTACAAAAGATATCAGCACCAAGTGTCGCGCCTTTCCTGATTTCCCAATCAGACATTGAAACCCTAGAAAAATCATACATTTTCCGAGACAAAGCAGAAGTCATTGAATTTGTTAACAAATATCCGTTTTTACTTCCCATTGTGCTAGAAGCACCCGTTCAGATTAGCAATTATTTTCCAGAACCAAAACTATTACTTCAAGTCATCAATGACCCCGAAATCCCTAACTATGTTCATCTGGTTCTCTCAATCATCTTAACAGACCTGGCTCCCGATGAAGCAATGGATAGAGAAGACGAATTGCGTAAAAATTGGTCTAGGGGATTATCCCATGAAATTCGGGAGCATTTTTATACGATTTTGGAATATACTGATGAGTTTTGATTGGTCGCAATACCTAAATTTAGCAAAAGAACTTGCTGGTCAAGCAACTATTCCTGCTGAACAGGAGGCGCGATTGAGGGATGCTATCAGTCGTTCCTATTATGCTGCTTTTATCTTAGCGCGGAACTATTTGCGAGATAAACAAGGTCATTCCCTGCCAAAAACAAGCGATATTCACCGCTATGTTTGGCAAGAATTTGATATTAATCCTGACTCAAGATGTCAATTAATCGCCGATAATTTAGCAGTGCTGCGCCGATATCGAAATCAAGCAGATTATGACGATGATTTTCCCTTATTATCGGCGATTGCTACTATTGCGATCAAGCGTTCTCAAGAAATAATTTATAACCTAAATAATCTCTAAAGATCAATTTAATCTGATAATGCCTTTGCTAAAACAGCAGCAGTTGTAGGGTGTATCGCCTGCGATAAATTCCTAACTCAATACCAACAATCTCATAGCGACGCACCTGATGGATATATTACAAACCTTTGGACTGTTGGGACATTTTTCGCATTCCCACAGCCAATACGCTCAAAAACAAAAGCCCGATCGCCCCAGCTAGCGGATTGCCGTTAACTCCTGTCACCCAGTCGGGTACAGAGCCCGAATATCGCACTAACTGCCCGATGTTAATCGTGTAATATCCCCAGACTAAACCTGCATGAAGCCCGATCGACAAACCGAGGCGATTTTGGCGCGATCT
This sequence comes from Microcoleus sp. A003_D6, assembly GCF_036702825.1. NCBI lineage: Bacteria > Bacillati > Cyanobacteriota > Cyanophyceae > Oscillatoriales > Microcoleaceae > Microcoleus > Microcoleus sp. A003_D6. The sequence continues at coordinate 30,167 of NZ_JAUBWA010000042.1, forward strand.
TTTTCCCCAAACCAGTATCAAACCCAGCAACAACAACCCCGGAAACTGCGGCCAACTCCTCAGCATTGCCGCGACAGGTTTGATAAAATGAGATAGGGCAAACACCAGGCTATTCGCCCACAGAGATATTTTATAATTGTAATCCCGCTGCAACTCGTCCAGCAACCAACCCCGGAATACCAACTCCTCGGCAAAACCGACTCCAAGGGCGCTTAATAGCCCTTCTGCAATGATTCTCGGCAAATTATCAGAATTTTGCCATGCGACTAAGCCGAACAGCCCTTGCACGGCAAACAAGCTGAAAGTGAGCAAAAGCCCGATCGCCAATCCGATTAAAAGCTCAAAACCGTTTTTTCGCGTATTGATTAAACCGTAACTCTTGAGTAATTGGGTTTGTCCGTAAACCTGTTTTCCCCAGCGCGGCACTAAGAACAGAAACTCGGCAAACAGCAATCCCATTGTCAGAATAGTTGCTAAGTTGCTATCTTTAACTAAGAGATAAATTGGTGCTGCTAGCGGCAGCCAGATTGCTAGCAAAATCAACAGAAAAATTATGACACGTAAAGGAAATGGATAACTTGCTATTTTGATGCGGTTAGTCATTAGTGTCAACAAATAGGCGTTTTTCCACAGTCCGGCAGGGGTTTAAACCCCTGCCTCAAAGCTAAAGTCGTCTGAAGACGACTAAAGAGTTTAATAGAAAGTGCAATCGATTTAAAAAACTGACTAGAGAGTCTAATAGAAAACATTATCATTTTTAGTCCTCTTTTAGAGGACTTTAGCTATGAGACAGGGGTTTTTAACCCCTGTCGGACTTTCGGACTCTCGAACTCACAAAAAAGATTGGTACTGCATTTAACCTGAAATTGATATCTGCGGGCAATGCCGTACTGCTACTTAGTCGGCGCTGTACGAAGCAGACGGAAAAAGCTATAATAGCATTGTATTGCTTGAAACTTTAGATAAAACAGAACTATAAAAATAAGGGAACAATGACTGAAGCCTCGGATTTTTCCAATGTCGATCGAGAATTAGATGACACAATTTTAAGCTTCGCAGACATTCAAGCAGAACTCAACCTGCGCCACGCTAAAGATGCTCTGCGAGATATAGTAGAAAATCTCGACTTGACAGTTCAAGAGCGAACTGGACTGGAACCGGAAATTGGCGGGTTGGAAAAAATGCTCGACAAGCTAGAGCGCGCTTGCGTCCAAATCGCTGTGTTTGGGATGGTGGGAAGGGGAAAATCTTCGGTTTTGAACGCGCTGCTAGGTCAAAATGTGTTTGAAACTGGCCCGACTCACGGGGTGACTCGCACGACGACTATTGGCCAGTGGGATGTCGGAGAGGGAATTGATGGGGATTTGCCCGATAGACTTTCGCCAGTTGTTTACCGTTTGTCGCAAGTTGAATTAGTCGATACTCCGGGAATAGATGAAGTTGACGGCGAAACTCGCGAACTTTTAGCCCGCCGCGTTGCTCAACAAGCAGATTTGATTTTGTTTGTGGTTGCTGGCGATATTACGAAGGTGGAATACGAAGCTCTTTCGCAGTTGCGGGAAGCCGGAAAACCGATGTTGTTAGTGTTTAATAAAATTGACCAGTATCCCGATGCAGACAGACTGGCAATTTATCACAAAATTCGAGACGATCGCGTGAGAGAATTGTTGTCTCCCGATGAAATTGTGATGGCGGCTGCTTCCCCTTTGACGGCGAGGGCGGTGCGCCGTCCCGACGGAAGTACGGGCGTGCAAATGACTCGCAGTTTGCCACAAGTGCAAGATTTAAAATTAAAGATTTTGGAGATTTTAGACCGGGAAGGCAAATCTTTGGTTGCGCTGAATACAATGCTCTGTGCGGGGGATATTAACGAGCAGTTGGTGCAGCGAAAAATGGAGATTCGAGATGATGCGGCTAATCGAATTATCTGGAACGGAGTAATGACTAAAGCGGTGGCGATCGCCCTCAATCCAATTACTGTAATTGATATTCTCAGCGGTGCGGTAATTGATGTGGTGATGATATTAACTCTATCTAAAGTTTACGGCATTGCGATGACGGAAGCGGGAGCTGTGGAATTGCTGCAAAAAATTGCAATTAGTATGGGGGGAATTACTGCTGGGGAATTGGTGGCGAATTTTGGTTTGAGCTCTTTGAAAGGATTGTTGGGTTTGGCGACGCCGGCGACTGGTGGTTTGGCTTTGGGCCCGTATTTGTCTGTTGCTGTGACGCAGGCGGCGATCGGAGGGGTTTCTTGCTACGGAATCGGTCAAGTTACTAAGGCTTATTTGGCTAACGGTGCTTCTTGGGGAGATGATGGGCCGAAGGCTGTGGTGAGCAAGATTTTGTCTTCTTTGGATGAGGATTCTATTTTAAATCGGATTAAGGATGAATTGCGAGCTAAGTTGAATTTGGGAAGTGTGGATAAACAGACATTTCAGTGAAAAGGAAGAAGGCACGACACCGATTTTGACACGGATACACGGATTAATTATCGACCGTGAGTAGTTATTTGTTATTTGTGAGGAACTACCAATAACCAATTCCCGATGCCCAATTCCCGATGCCCAATTCCCGATGCCCAATTCCCGATGCCCGATGCCCGATGCCCGATGCCCGATGCCCAATTCCTAATATTATGTTATTAACCATTTCTACAACTCGCATCCCAGCTACTGATTTAGGTTATTTGCTGCACAAACATCCCGATCGCCATCAATGCTTTCCCATGACTTTCGGACAAGCCAGCGTGTTTTATCCAGAGTCAAGCGCAGAAAGGTGTACAGCCGCTTTATTGTTAGATGTCGATCCGGTTGGTTTGGTGCGGGGCAAGTCGAAATCGGGCGATCGCCCGCTCGAACAATACGTGAACGATCGCCCCTACGTTGCCTCTTCGTTTCTGTCTGTCGCCCTCGCTAAGGTCTTTAGTACAGCCCTATCCGGTCGCTGCAAAGACCGCCCGGAACTCGCAGAAACCCCTATTCCTTTGACAGTTAATCTGTCGGTTTTGCCCTGTCGCGGCGGCGAAAAGTTTCTGCGCGAAATATTTGAGCCGCTTGGCTATCAAGTCGCAGCAAAACCGCTGATTCTTGACGCGCAATTTCCAGAATGGGGCGCGAGTCCTTACTTTGCTGTGGAACTGCAAAATACAATTCGGTTGGCGGATTTGTTGAGCCATCTTTACGTGCTGATTCCGGTGTTGGATGACGAAAAACATTATTGGGTAGGGGATGACGAAATTGAGAAGTTATTCCGTCACGGCGAAGGTTGGTTGAACGCGCATCCGGCCCGCGAACAAATTGCCGATCGCTATCTGAAACGCCAGCGCCGTCTGACGCGAATTGCTGTAGCGCAGTTAGCAGAATCAGATAATATTGACCCCGATTCTGTCGAAGTTTCTCACCAGCAAGAAGAGGAAGTTTTAGAACAGCGAATTAGTCTGAACCAACAGCGTTTAGAAGCTGTGATGGATGTTTTAAAAGCCAGCAATGTTAAGCGAGTGGTAGATTTGGGCTGCGGTGAGGGAAAACTGCTGCAATTGCTTTTGAAAGAAAAGGCGATCGAACAAATTACAGGAGTCGATGTTTCCCACCGCGCATTGGAAATAGCCGCGGAAAGATTGCAAATAGAACGCTTGTCTCCCGCACAGCAATCTCGCATTCTACTAATTCAAAGTTCGCTGATTTATCGAGATAGTCGCTTGACTGATTTTGACGCAGCGGCGGTAATTGAAGTAATCGAACATCTGGATTTAGACCGATTGGCAGCTTTCGAGCGGGTTTTGTTTGAGTTTATCCGTCCCAAAAGTGCGATCGTTACAACTCCAAATATTGAATATAACGTGCGGTTTGAAAACTTGCCGGCGGGCAAATTTCGCCACCGGGATCACCGCTTTGAGTGGACAAGGGCAGAGTTTCAAACTTGGGCGAATGGAGTTGCTGAACGGTTTGGCTTTGGGGTAGAGTTTCGCTGCGTGGGAACTGAAGATTTAGAAGTAGGTTCGCCTACGCAAATGGCAATTTTCACCATTCGCAAATAATACGGATAGTCTGTTTGTGCTTACAATATAGTTAAACTTGGAAAAATGCAGGCTTCAGCTATGAGTAAATCTATTCAAACCCAGATCGTTGAAATTGACAATTCTCAGGGCATTCACATTCCCAAATCTTTGTTAGAGAAAATTGGTATTAGCGGAGCAGTAGAAATCGAAGTTCAGGGCGATCGGATCGTCATTCGTGCAGCGCTAAAACCACGGGCAGGTTGGGATGAAGCGTTTGCAAAAATTGCCGAACAACATGATGATGTCCTGCTCGATCATGTCACAACTACTGAGTGGGATGAAGTTGAGTGGGAATGGTAGTCAAACGTTCAAATTCGGACTCCTGACAAAAATCGATTAGTTAAATATCTTGGTCAGAGCCGTACTGATGAACAATAAGTTCTATATAATTGAGAGAAATATAATTGGAGATCGTAAAAATATATGCCAATCAATGGCCGGCCTCTACGGGGTTCTAAGTTCCCCTTTCACGCTCCTCTTCCCGCAAGTAAAAGGAATAGAAGCCTCCTTCCTCCTACTGACATTGACTACAATTTTTGTCGAATATTCTGCAAAGACAGTATCGCAAATTTTTTGGGACTGCCACGTGCGAACTATCGAACTGGCATATTTAAAGGGGATGCCGGAAATGCCGGGAGCAGATTTAGCATTAATGAAAAAGTAAAGGCAAATGCCTACACGTTGACGTTGATGCCGAACACCCAGGTCATCCAGGTTAAATACGACTCGGAGGCCGTTGACGGGGCTACTACTGAGGCTGTCGTGATGAAAAGCTTGCAAATTTTTATGCCGAGTCACATTCAGGTTTGGAGAGTTTTGTTTTGGTTGGCCAATGAGACCAACTATTATTTAGACGATGAAGGAAACCAAATTATTCTGACGGCTTATACACCACCCGCGACTTTGAAATCGATCGCGGCCGTGACTACACCCAGTGGTCGTAAATACAATTTGAGGACTATGCTATTCCCCGATGCTGTGCCCTTCTTTCCAGTCCATAAGGAAAACAAAAAAATACCCCCTTGTTAACTTGCGGTGATTAACTGGTTTCCATGCTCTGCCTGGGAACGAGTAAAAGAAAGTACAAGTGTTAAACTATGAAAATTACGATTCCCGAACTATCTTTAGTCGTTCTCATCGGTGCATCCGGTGCCGGCAAATCCACCTTTGCGCGGCAGCATTTCCTACCTACAGAAGTCATTTCATCGGATTACTGTCGCGGCCTAGTTTCCGATGATGAAAACAATCAAGCGGCAACCGCAGATGCTTTTGAATTACTCCACTTTATCGTTGCTAAACGCCTTGCAGCAGGTAAATTAACTGTTATAGACGCGACAAATGTTCAGCCGGAAAGTCGCAAACCATTGTTAGAATTAGCTCGAAAATACCATTGCATTTCGGCCGCAATTGTGCTAGATTTACCAGAAAAATTGTGCGGCGATCGCAACCAACAACGTCCAAACCGCAACTTCGGCAGTCACGTAGTTCGGCGGCACGTTCAAAGTTTGCGCAAATCGCTGCGAAACCTCGATCGCGAAGGATTTCGCTACGTTTACGTCCTCCGTTCCCCAGAGGAAATCGACGCGGTGGAAGTCGCAAGACAACCGCTGTGGAACAACCGCAAACACGATCGCGGCCCTTTTGACATCATCGGCGACGTTCACGGCTGCTGCGGGGAATTAGAACAATTGCTGCAACAGTTGGGCTATCAAATTGTGGAAAAAACCAGCGAGTCTGCTTTTTGGAATTTTCCCACCTACGCGCACCCGGAAGGGCGTAAAGCGGTGTTTTTGGGAGATTTGGTCGATCGGGGCCCGCGCATTCTCGACACCCTCAAACTCGCGCGAAACATGGTAGTTGCAGAAACAGCATTGTGCGTGCCGGGAAATCACGATATTAAATTGCTGAAAAAACTCAACGGCAAAAATGTCAAAATCAATCACGGACTAGAACAAACCTTAGCAGAAATAGCAGCTTTGCCCGACGAATTCCGCGAATCTGCTGAAGCAGAAATACCCCGATTTCTAGACAGTTTAATCGGCCATTACGTCTTAGACGACGGCAAATTAGTCGTCGCACACGCGGGGATGAAAGCAGAACTTCAGGGACGCGCATCCGGCCGCGTTCGAGATTTTGCCTTGTACGGAGAAACAACGGGCGAAATCGATGAATTCGGATTGCCAGTCAGATACAATTGGGCGGCTGAATATCGCGGCACAGCAGCAGTTGTTTACGGACACACGCCAGTTCCAGAAACAGAATGGTTCAACAATACTGTTGATATTGACACCGGCTGCGTTTTCGGCGGCAAACTAACTGCTTTGCGCTATCCTGAAAGAGAATTTGTCAGCGTTGCGGCTGCTAGAATTTACTGCGAACCCGTGAAGCCGATCGCACTTACTTCTCTCGCAACTCCTATCACCGCTCAACAGCAGTTTGACGATATATTAGACATTGCCGACGTGTTGGGCAAGCGCATCATTTCAACTCGCCTGCAAAGTAATATTACGATTAAAGCAGAAAATGCGATCGCCGCCCTTGAAGTAATGAGCCGGTTTGCCGCCAATCCCAAATGGCTGATTTATTTGCCCCCCACAATGTCTCCCGTGGCTACTTCCAAAGAACCGGGACTTTTAGAACATCCAGCCGAAGCATTTAGCTACTACCAACAGCAGGGAATATCCACAGTTGTCTGCGAAGAAAAGCACATGGGTTCCCGCGCCGTTGTCATTGTTTGCCGCGACGAATTTGCTGCCAAACTGCGCTTCGGCACTGTCAACAGCAGCATCGGTATTTGCTACACCCGCACGGGACGGCATTTCTTCAATAATTCTACTTTAGAAACTGAGTTTTTAGCGCGAATAAATACTGCTTTAACTGCCAGCAATTTTTGGGATAAATTTCAAACTGACTGGGTTTGTTTGGACTGCGAATTGATGCCTTGGTCTGCTAAAGCTCAAGAATTATTGCAACAACAATACGCCGCAGTGGGCACAGCTTCTAATAGTGCGTTTGCGGATGCGATTAAAAACTTAGAACAGGCAAGCCAGCGGGGAGTTGAAGTTAGCGATTTGCTGACTCGCTGCCGGGAGCGATCGCAACTAGCGCATCAATACGTTAAAGCCTACCAGCACTACTGCTGGCCTGTGAAATCCATCTCCGACCTCAAATTAGCACCTTTCCACATCTTGGCAACCGAAGGAACAGTGCACGCTGACAAAAATCACTGTTGGCACATGGAACAGATTGCAGAAATTTGTCAAGCTGACCCGGAATTGCTGTTAGCTACTGAATACAAAGTAGTTGAAATAGCAGATTTTGACAGCCAATTGGGGGGGATTCAATGGTGGGAAAAACTGACTGATTCGGGAGGAGAAGGCATGGTTGTCAAACCGATGGAATTTACGGTAAAAAATAGCAAAGGACTGGTGCAGCCTGCGGTCAAATGTCGCGGTAAAGAGTATTTGCGAATTATTTACGGTTTGGAATATTCACTGCCGGAACATTTAGAAAAATTGCGATCGCGCGGACTTTCTGGCAAGCGTTCTTTGGCGTTGCGAGAATTTGCTCTCGGTATAGAAGCATTGGAGCGATTTGTGGGGGGTGCTCCGTTGAGACAAGTTCACGAGTGCGTTTTTGGAGTTTTAGCGATGGAGAGCGAACCTGTCGATCCGAGGCTGTAATAGACCTCTTGCAAAAAGAGCTGGGACGGGCAAGATGCCCATCCCACAAAAAGTTTTTTTCTTGTGGAATGGGCATCTTGCCCGTTCCAAAATTTGATTAAAAGGACTTTTGCAAGAGGTCTAATCTGAAGGTAGAAGGTAGAAAGCAGGCGATCGCTCACACATCTATCCCTATTAATCGTTGCACTTCCGATGTCGATAAATTCATCATTTGTGCAACTTGCTCTAAATTCATTCCCGAATTTAACAGGTGAGAAATGAGCGATCGCAAGGCTGATTCTGCCGCCAGCCGTGCTTGTTGTTCCGCCAGCCGTGCTTGTTCTGATTGCTGGTAAGTCTTCAGAAACTCTCCTGTTTGAGGATTTCTAAATCTCAATTCTCCAGAGACTAAGTGCAATTCCAGTCCCAATACTTCGCTGTACAGCCACAGCGTATCGAAGGCGGTATTATTGACGGGGATCGGCTCATATCGGTTGTTGACTAAACGCACTCCTTGCAATATCGGATTCAGATAATCCCCTGATGGATCGTACTGAAAGTATTCCCTGACTCCCAGTTGTTGGTAAATCTCTGGTTTAATTTCTTGGTCTTTATCTTGAGTTGTTGCCGATGTTATTTCTAGGACAAACTGGGGAGTTATTCCGCCTTCTTGCCAAACTTTGTAGTTATCTCTTTTGCGTTTCCTGACTCCGAATACTGCATAAATATCAGGAGCCACTACTGCTGATTTGTTGCCTTCTTCGTAATAGACGAAAGAATTTGCCGATACATAAACATCCGATCGCCCTTGAAAGTGCAGCTTCAGAGCTTCCACGCCGTAAGTCATGTAATCGCGCGTGATGTCGCTTTCCGCCATCGGTTCTCCGTCACTGCTGGGATATTCTATTTCTTCTTGTTCGATAGAAGTTAAAACTGTCACAGTTTAAGCCTCCTCAGTTCTCGCTAATTCGATTGTAGCACTAGCTCTAAAAAAACGATGAGTGAGAACATCCTGACCGTTTTGAATGACAATTGACAACTGACAACTAACAACTGACAACTGACAACTGACAAAAAAAAGGCGTTTGTACTTGACAAACGCCTTTTTATAGAGTTACAAACGCGGCGTTTTATCTTGTTTAAACGACGCTAACCATTCGCGAATTTGGTCGGCCGCAATCTCGCGCCCGCCCAAACCAAAAGCTAGAGCAATGCCAACTGCGATCGCCCCGAGCAGCAGCCCGAAAGCCAAATTCACAATATCGCTGCCAATGCCCATCTGTTGCAGCGCCAAGGCCGAAACAAAGGCAATAATCGCAATCCGAGCCGTTTGGCCCAAAAGCCGCGCTTGGCGAGTTCCAGAACTGGCAATCAAACTAAACGCCAGATTCGCCAAATACAAGCCGATCGCAAATACCACCAAACCGGCCAGCACCCGACCTGCAACCAGCACAATACCGCTAACAATCGCCGTCAGTGCCGGAATCCGCAGCACGTCGGTAGCAGCCACCACAGCAAACAGGAGGATGCCCACCTGCACCACAATGCCCACAAACTCAGAAGGCGTGCGGGCGGGAAGTTCCGGTTCCTGAAGTATCGTTGCTTCTGGATCTAGCGGGCGCACCGACGGCGCTAGCCTCAGCGACTGCTTCGGCTGCACTCCCAACCAAGAAAAGACATTGTTGAAGCCAATTCCCGTCAGGATATTTGTCACCAAATCGCCTACCCAGCGCCCCAAAATGTAAGCAACCGCCAGAATCAGCGCTGCCGTAAAAATTTTGGGAACCGCGCTCAAAATGTCGTTGAGCATCGCGACTGCCGGCTGCGAAATCGCCTGAATGTCCAAAGCGTTGAGAGCCGCGATCGCCGTTGGAATCAAAATCAAAACATAGACGATCGTCCCGACAATCCACGACAGCGATTGTCCGCCCGAAGTCCGCGAAATTCCAAACCGAGCGCCCAAACTGTCGGCCCCAGCAGCAGCCAGCAGATTCGTGACAATCCGCCGCACCACCATAGCCAGCAGCCAGCCCACAAACCCAATCAGCACAGCTTCCAGAATTTTCGGAATTGCCGCCAGAATTTGGTTGAGCAAATTGTTCACTGGCAGCAGAGCCTGCTGCATTTCCAGCGAGTCGAGAATCAGCGGCAAAAACAGCAGAAAAATGAACCAGTACAGCGCATTCGCCACAGTATCGCTCAGCAGCAAAGGGCGCTCGCTGGGCGCAGTACCCACCTCCTGATTCAAGCGCTCGTCCACGCTAAAAGTCCGCATCGCCCGCGATACGGCCAATTTGGCAACAGTCGCCAACACCCAAGCAATCCCCAACCAAATTAGCGCGCCGGCTAACTTCGGCAAGAAACCGGTAATTTGATTCAGAAAAGTATTGAGGGGTTGCGAGACAGCCGTTAGATTCAGCCGGTTGAAAAAGGCAATTAGGAAAAAGACAAAAATGATCCAGAACACCGCTGTGGAAATCCATTTTTCCACTTGCGGAGATCCTGCTCCTTCCGGGCGGCCTGTAATCCAAGCAGCCAGCCGGTTGTCGATCGTAGTCTTCTTTAGCAATCCTCCGACTACAGATGAGACGAGGGCTGATACTATCAAGCCAACTAGCAGGATACCGACGGCCCAGATGAGATTTTCAATGTTTGAGCCCTGAATGAAATTGTTAATTCCGCGTTCGGCATCTGTCAGCGGATTCGGCGGGGGCGGGGCCTGTGCCAAAAGTCGTAGCGTAGCGGGGCGTAAGCCATCGGACAAAGCCGCTATTGGGCCCGATATCGGTTGAGTTATTTCTTGCCAAGTTTCATTCATTGTTTTTTCAGGTTAACGTCAGATTTGACAAGGAAAATAAGAAACTGTAAGAATACGCTTCTAGCTTGCAGGTTCTCATGTCAATTCGTCAAGTTTTCGAGCAATCCATTGAAATTCGCGCTGCTGCTACTCTGGTGGAGCGCTGTATAGTCGATCGCACTTTGATGCACAAGTGGCTCAATCCCCTGCTGCGCTGCGATCCCCAGGGCGAATGGGATACTGCTGTAGGAAGTCGCAGCTTATTTATCATAAAAATTCCCGTTTTGCAACCCACTTTAGAGAGTGTGGTGTTGGAGCGACAGCCCGGTTTAATTGTTTGGGGGTTTGACGGATTTTTCAAAGGATGCGATCGCTGGGAATGCCAGCCCCAAATCCAAGGAACTCTCTTGATTAACCGCTTTGAATTTCAAATTCCCAATCCTTTAATTAGATTTGGTTTCAATCGCTTTGCAGCCCCTTGGACGCAGAAAGATATGAAAGACCAACTCCGACGACTCAAACGGGTAGCCGAGCAATTATCTCGCAGAATGGGTAATGGGTAAGGGATAATGGGTAATTGGGAATTGGTAATTGCTAATGGATAATGAGTAATTGGTAATAGCTTAAAACTCCGAGCTAATAATAAAAAAAGCACCAATTCCCAATTCCCAATTCCCAATTCCCAATTCCCAATTCCCAGCCAATTCTGTTATTTACTTAGCAGTTCCCGATGAATTTGGCTGACAAATCATTTGTCTCGCCGAATTCACGGCTTGGCCGGCCGTACTTTGCAAAGCCGGGGAATTCTGATACAAAGCTTGCAAATCTTGCGCGTCTTTAATCACTCGCTGGTAGATAGCTAGAGCTTGATTCCCATCAACTTCTAAGGCTGGAAGACTGTAACTTTGCATCACTTCGATCAGCGATACTTTACCATCTTGGGAAGCTGCGACTAAAGCATCGCGCAGTGCCGACGCGCTTTGAGTCCGAGTTGCCGGCGTATAAGCAACCTCGCCCAATTGTTTGAAAACAATTTCTCCAAAATAAGTATTTGCCAGCCGCCCTACTAATTGGGAATCTAAAGGCACTTCTCGCGTTAATATTGCGCGCACCGACTCGGGGTTTTGTTTCGCAAGACTCAGAACGCTTTGCAGTTGAGATGATGCTTTGCCGGTTTGTGCAAAGCTTTGCAAGTCGCTCATCGGTAATGTTACGTCAACAGCACCGTATTTTACGGTAACATTGTCTAATGCAAAAGCTTTGCCACTGCTCAGCAATACTGCACTTGTTCCCAGCAAAAGCGCCAAACCTAATGATAAAGACTTTGACATTCTTTTGGTTAAACGGGCTGAGGGCGTTTGCATTCCGTTGAGATAAACTTGTTGAAACTGAAAGTTCATGGGTTTGTGCCTCTTTACGTCAAAATACTTTTTCGATCGATCGTCTCTGCGGGTATCAGTCGGGAAAGTGGACTCAGGAGTTCCGTAATGACCTATGATTTTACAGTCATGTCAAGCAAATTTAACCGATATTTTGATAGGTGTCAATTGCTCGGTTATATGTTAAAATAACGCGCGCGATAAATTTCTATAGCTTTGCAAAACTTATAAAAGCGAAATTTTGCCGTCGGGCAGCAGTTTATTGAGTGTCGCTTTCAGATATTATAGTGTGCGATCGATACCTAATTTAAGCTCACATATCCCGATCGAGCCTTTCGAGCAATTGGCGAATTCTAGCAGCATCAGGAGCATTCGGAGCATTTCTCAGGTATAGTTCCAAGTCGTGGCGCGCCTCGGTCAAGCGCCCCAGTTGATAGTAGAGAATTCCGCGATCGCGGCGTTCCCCCAGCGCGTCGGGAAACAGCAGCAAAATCCGTTCGATCGCGCCCAGCACCCTCAAAGCATCACGCTGCTGCAAATAAATCGCCTTCAGATTTCCCAGCATTCGCCCCAACAACTGCCGGCGACTTACCGGGGCGAGAAAAGCCTGCTGCAACTCCATAGGTTGACCGTAAATTTGAGAAAGTCTCCCTTGACAATCTTCAGGAAATAGTATCTCGCCGCCGTTAAACGCATCAACAAAAATGCCAGCATCTTCAAAATCAGGTCTAATTAAAAAATGTCCCGGCATCCCAATTCCCACCATCGGAAAATCAATCCGCTTAGCAACCTCCAAATAAACCAAAGACAAAGAGATCGGAATACCAGTACGGCGATCGATCACTTGATTCAAAAAGCTATTGCGGGGGTCGTAATAATCAACATCGTTGCCCGCAAACTGCAAATCATCGTATAAATAGCGGTTAATAGTTTGAATAATCCGCAGCGGATAATTCTGTGCCGGCAAGCGCGATCGCACTTCATCTGCGATCGTATCCAGAGCATTGAGATACTCCTCTAGCTCTAAATTTGGGTATTCTTCCAAAGCCATGTAAAGAGCAGCTTTCGCCAAATCGATCGAGCCATCCGGCTGATTTATTTCTTGAGAAAAGAGTTGTCGGGCGATCGGAAAATCCATATTTATTATTGATTTATTTTTAATTGACCTTTTGTACCAATATCAAGAACAGGCAAGATGCCTGTTCCACAATGAACAGGCAAGATGCCTGTTCCACAACAAAGATTATTCGGGTAAACCGACATTTTTGGTAGTATAATAATTAACCTTTTTGATGGTAATACAGGCATTTTTTCTTGTGGAACAGGCATCTTGCCTGTTGCAGCTTTTTGTAGTACAATTAATTTTTTTTAGTAAGATATGGACTTTTTCTTGTGGAACAGGCATCTTGCCTGTTGCAGCTTTTGGTAGTATAATTAACCTTTTTGATGGTAATACAGGAATTTTTTTTGTGGAACAGGCATCTTGCCTGTTGCCCAAAATATATTAAAAACACTGCATTATTTAAATTTTAATATATTCTAAGTTTTCTTCTCTAAAACTTCCACTATTTTTAATAAAGCTTCACGATATTTTTTTGATGAGCCAGATTGACGTTAACCCCCGCAGATGTCAAATCAACCTTCAAATCCCATGACTTTTACCAATCACCCAACTGCGGCGAAAAATCCGAGCCAAAGTCGATTCTTCCAAAGCAAAATAGATAGGGCGGCCGTGAGGACAAGTGCGCGGATTGCGAGTTTGCTGCCATTCATCCAACAAATTTTGCATTTGGGAAAGACTCAATGGAGTGCCGTTTCGCATAGCGCTGCGGCAAGCAATAGCAACTTGAGCCGCTTGCAAATCTGCGACTTTACTGAGTTCAAAAAGCGCATCCGCACAGTCATCTCGAAGAGCCAACAATTCAGGAACTTCCCGTGCCGCCCATAGCTGTTCCCCAAATGTTTCTACTTCCAAACCCAAACGCGATAAATTCTCAATTTGCAGCGCCGATAATTGACTGAGAATCACTGGTTTTTCGAGAGATTTTAGCTGCCAAGCCGCGCACAATTGCTCGTACAAAACGCGCTCGTGAGCGATGTGCTGTTCGACTAACCACATTCCGCTGGAATGTTCCGCAACAATGTAAGTATTGTGAACTTGAGCGATCGCCCTCAATTCCATCAATCCTACTTTATGAGCTTTTTCCTGTTCGCCGCCGTCGATGTTCTGCCTGGCCGAAATCCCGACACTGTAAGCACTTTTTTGTTCTGATGCCTTCAGCAATTGTCCCACTCGATCGGGAATTGGGGCAGCCGGCAAAACCTCATCATTCAGGTGCAAAGCCCGATCGATTGCCGCGCTAACTTGTGCTTGCCAAAAACTCGGATCGTGCAGATAAATTTCCACCTTAGCCGGGTGGCGGTTCCAGTCAATTTCCGAGGGGGAGATTTGCAGGTGAACAAAACATACGGGATAGCGATCGCGCGGACAAGTACGGGAAAAGGCGCTGAGAATAGTTTGCTCTAATTCGGGCGATCGCACAACTCGCCGGTTTACCCCCACCTTAACCCAATCCGGCCGTCTGCGGTGACAGCGATCGGGCAAACCAATTACTAACTCCAAACACTGGGAATTGGGAATTGGGAATTGGGAACTGGCAACTGGTAATTGGTAATTGTGCTTGCTTGTAGCTCCAACAAGTTGAGGTTCTAGCAATAAATTTGCTGCTTTCTGATTTTGAGGACTCGCCGGCAAATCTAACTTTAAATACTGCAAATCGCTCGATCGCACACCGCGCACGAATTGAGGTAAAAGTTGTTCCGCTGTGCTACCAGGAGTTACGTGCAAACAAGGCGTATTTCCTTGACGCAACTGCCAATTAACGTGCGGGTGACAAATAGCAATTTGCTGAAGAGTTAATTGGATCGATCGCATTTGCTGTGCCGGCGACAAAAAACTACGGCGCACAGGCCAATTGCCAAACAAATTATCAACAGTCACCACCGTACCCGGAGCGATCGCCGCTGTTTCCACCTCCACAGCAACGCCCGCGTTATTGTAAACCACCCGCCAGCCCGATCGATCATTTTCAACTCCCCCCTTGTTAAAGGATGATTTGGCGGGGGTGTGTGCCGACTCTCGATTTTCCGAAAAATCCCCCAATCCCAAATCATTCGATCGGCTCAAAACCTCCAAACAGCCCAACTGAGCCAAACTGTGCAAAGCTTCCCCGCGAAATCCCAAAGTAGCAATTTTGTAAAGGTCTGCTTCAGCGGTAATTTTGCTCGTACTGTGGGGCGAAGCCGCCTGCTGCAAATTTTCCAGATCCATTCCCGTACCATTATCTGCAACTTGCACCCGCCACTGTTCCGGCCAGACAGAAACAACGATGCGAGTTGCGCCAGCATCCAGAGAATTTTCAACTAATTCTCGTACCGCTGCGGCGATCGAGTCAATCACTTCGCCTGCGGCAATTAAATCGATAACTTCTGCGGGTAACGTTTGAATAGTAACTGGCATCAAATTTTTAGCGGTTCGTTAATTCAATTCTACTTGATGGGAGCAACTTGCTACACAGTATTAGGACTTACGCTCTTAAACCCGGTTTCTGAGAGAAATATTGTTTGGTAACAATATATTTACTCATAAACCAAGTGTCTGAGGCTTCGTGAGAAAGTCAATCGTATATATAGCGGTTCTCAGAAAGATGAGGTACGTAGTTGGGCTTGGGCCCTCTTAGTTTAGTGGTTATATAAGCTGTCAGTCATACCTCATCTTTTTGATAAAAGCTATATCTGCCTACCTACTTAAACTCGGTCTGCTAAAGCCATAATTTTAGGCAAGCGGATGTAAAAAGTTGTCCCTTTTTTGTCCTCCGACTCATAAGTAATTTCCCCTTTGTGAGCATCAACGATCGACTTAACAATCGCCGTTCCCAACCCAGTACCCGTCCGCTTGCCATAAGTCACAAAAGGTTCAAATAAATTTTCCTTAATTGCCGCCGGAATGCCCGGGCCGTTATCGTAAATGCTAATTTCTGCCCACTCCTCACTTTGTGTCACAACAATCTCTACTCGCCCCCCGCGCCCCCCAAAAGCTTCAGCAGCATTCCCAACTAAATTTTGCAAAACACGCAAAATTTTATTTTCGTCTGCTTCCACTATCACTTCTGTCACCCGTAAGACCAAATCTACTTTTGCCGCCGCAAAATAAACTCTGTTCAACCTTTCAAACTGCTGCAACGTCTGGATTAGATTAACTGGTTTTTTATGTAATACAGAGTTGCCGCGCGAAAATTCTAATACTTCTTCAGCCATCCCCAACATTCGCTGAACCTGCAATTGAATAAGTTCGCACCACTCCTGAGTTTCCTCATCCGGGTGCATTTCTTTGAGCATTTCGCTAGAGAGTTTAATTCCCGTAAAAGGATTTTTGAAATCGTGAATAATTGTGCTCACCATTTCTCCTACCAATACCATTTTTTGTCTGTGTACGAACTGGCTAACATATTGATCCGTGGTATCCCGCAAGTTTTTTGTAATGAAACTAAACATTTGCAGTACCGCACTGCCTTTGGCAAACTGGAGAGTTGCTATTAGTTCTTCCCGACCTATTTTTGCCAAAGTCGAGCCGCTAACTGCCACAGCTCTAGCACTGCGAGGCTCTCCGTCTAAAACTCCGAGTTCGCCAAAATAATCGTCGGGCCCCGCGACAGCAACAGTTTGATATTTATTGTTTTCAATGCGCTTGCTAAACTCGACTTTACCTTCTAAAACTAGATATAAAAAATCCGCTGTTTCTCCTTCTTCAAAAACCAGTGTTTCCTCAGCAAAACTCTCCAAAACAGCTATTTGGCAAAGGTGAGCAGCTTGCTCTGCTTCAAAAAAAGACATAAATCGATGAGATGCCAGATCCATGTGAAAATACCCGAGGATTGATTTAAACAGTTTCTTTCTTCTATCTTCGCCGATCGGCATCGGTGGGTTAATAAAATACAATACTGCTTTAATCTGCCTCTATTTTCTGGCATCCCGGGCTTTGACGGAAGGGTCAGCCTCGGGATGCAGAGCCAGACTAGGACAGCAGCACCAGCAACCTCACCCAAATTCTCAGTTTTTTGACTAAAATACATAAATATGGTATTCTTTATCAGATTTAAATTGGATGTGGGGCCAAGCTCTGCGACGGGCCCCACAAGATTTTAACTGTAGAGAGATCGTACAATTTAAATGCCGATCGACCGAGTTTGCAAAAATTAACACTCGCCAGATAAAACGATCGCAGCATTCTGCCCGCCAAAGCCAAAACTCAAACAAACCGCATTTCTCACAACAGTCGATCGCGCGCAGCGAACAAAATCTAATTCAAACCCCGGTTTTTTCATTCCAACGCAAGGCGGCAACATCCGATCTTTAATACTCATCAAACAAAAAGCCGCGCCCAAAGCTCCCGAAGCTCCCAAAGTATGACCCGTAGCCCCCTTAGTCGAACTAACAGCAACTCCTCGGTGAAATAACTTCTGAATTAACAGTGCTTCATGTCGGTCATTTAACTCAGTTGCAGTACCGTGAGCGTGAATAAAATCTATATCAACCGCTGCTAAATTACTGCGTTTCAAACATTGATTTACCGCCGCGATCGCACTTCCCCCCCCCACATCCGGCGCAATAGCATGGCAAGCATCATTTGTCAAGCCAAAACCCGAAACTCGACCGTAAATTTTAGCACCGCGACGCTTTGCCAATTGGGCCGATTCTAATACAAATAAAGCCCCGCCTTCGCCGAGAACAAAGCCTTCCCGGCCCTCATCAAACGGATAGCAACCAGTGCTTGCCAAAGCACCCATCCGGTTAAATCCAGCCACAGTCAGCGGTGTAATTGGCGCTTCCACAGCACCTGCGATCGCCCGCTGGCACTCACCGGTACGGATTAAATCAACAGCGCGGGCGATCGACTGTAGGCCCGTCGCACAAGCAGCCATCGGTGCTAATACCGGCCCCGTCGAACCAATGGCCCTCGCCGCTGCGATCGCCCCCATGTGAGGCAAAAAATTCACAAATCGGTCATCGGTAATCGGTAATTGGTAATCGGTAATTGGCAATTCCCTTCCCTCTTCCTTCTCCCCTCTTCCTTCTTCCCTCTTCCTTCTTCCCTCTTCCTTCTTCCTGACATCCGTTACATCCGTTACAGAATCCGTTGCCGAACTTCCTTCGCTTGCCAACAGTTCCAAATTTGCCTGAAAGCCGCGGCTAGAACCGATCGCAATCCCGCAATCTGGCAAAGGCAAAGTCAAATTAGCATCTTGCAAAGCATCTGCCAAAACCAGCCGAATTAAAGTTATTAAATCGGCTGGTTTTTTGCCAACTAAAGCCAAAGGTCGCCGTTCGAGTTCTAAAAAAGGTTGATGTCGATCGATTCCCGACTCTCCAGACAGCAGTCTTTTCCAGCTAGTTTCCAGAGTACCTAAAGCCGAAACAAGACCAATTCCCGTAACAACAACATCCATTCACTAATGACTGCTGACTAATGACTACTGACTGATGACTACCTTCAGTTAACAGCCTTAAAATTTTCCAAACCCTGAGTAACAGTAGCCTTATCAATCCGATCGCCCGCTTCAATCTTATCAATCACATCCATCCCTTGCTTCACGTAGCCAAAAACCGCATAACTCCCGTCCAAAAACGGCACATCGGTCAAAGTAAAGTAAAACTGAGAAGAAGCCGAATCAGGACTCTGCGATCGAGCCATAGCCACAGCCCCGCGACTGTGCACCAACACAGGTTTCTCCTTAACCCCAGATTCTTCTAGCGTTTTGCTGTAAGTCGGATTGGCAGCACCTTTAGCTTTAATTTCCAGAGGAATCCTGCGTTCGGCAGAAGTTTTCGGGTCAATAAAACCGCCAGTTCCCAACCGCGCCGTAGGGAATTTAGGGTCTTTACCCTGGGGGTCGCCGCCCTGAACTACAAAAGGCTGAGGTTCCCGTACCACTCGGTGAAATACCAGCCCGTCGTAGACTCCTTTCTGAACCAAATCGACAAAATTGCCCGCAGTAATTGGCGCATTGGTGCCGTCGAGTTCGATCGTAATCGGAGATCCTTTAACCGTCATCACCACCGTTGCTTTTCCTTCCAATCGTGGCAAATTGCTGAATTGCGAACTCGCCGCCACAGCAGCAGGAGAAGGAGACGGAGACGGAGACAAAGAAATATTTTCACCCGACGGCTGATTCGGTGTCGGAGTCGAGTTCGCAGCCGGGGAATTACCGCATCCCCCAACAAACAACGCACCAATTATTAAAAGTGAGAACAACCACCGCTGAATTTTGATTTGCATTTGCATTTGTATTTTCTCTTTGAGTCAATTACGGACTTGGCAACTAAAGATTTTAATTCAATAGTCCGAACTGTTTTTAGATCGAGCGTCTGAAACCCGCGATTTTCCTTTGGTAGCGAACTTGCCGCAGATCCTTGAACGCCTTATTCTAGGGTTTGCTATCAAAAACTGTCCGAAGTATTGTTAATTGATAGATTCAAAAATTGGTAACGGGCTGACTCGCAGATCGATCTTTTTCACTTACCAGATAGGTAAGGTGCGCGGCCCGGCGCACCCTACGAGAGATTACCAATCTAAAATCGAAAATCGAAAATCGAAAATCCCTATAGTCCTTCTAGGGGAACTTGCAAAAATCGAGCCAATTCGGCCGCTTGATTTTCCACTTGAGACAAAGCAATCGGCTGTCCGACTCTAGTCAGGGGAAACTGACGGCGGTCTTTGAGCTTAAGATAAATACTGCGGCGGGGACTGAGACCTTCTTTAATGTCCACCCGCACAGATTGCACGTCCGATGTCTTGCAATTAAAATCAACCTTGCGGTTTTTGCCGGGAAAACCCCAGCGAAAGATCCGAATGTTACCAGTTTTCCGATCGAACTCGTTGTAACCGCCGCCGACATCCCAGAGAACAGTCAGCCACAGGTAAAGCGCCAAAAGCACGCCGCAGACACCGTAGAAACCCATCGCGATGCCTTGGGGGATAAAAATGAGCTGAGTCGGGTCAGCAAAAGGCAGCAGGTTGACGTGCAAGTAGCTGGAAATGCCCGACAGCAGGAAACCAGTCCCTCCAATGGTGACAATCGTCCCCCACCAGTAATTGCTGAAGCGGCGGGAGCCCACAACCTGGTAGCGCAGGACAGAATCGATCGAGGTCGTTGTTTTTGCAGTCATAAAACTAAACAGCCTTAAAGCCAAATTTTAATTCAATTCGCCCACCGAGCGTCACGGTTCACTGACGAGATCGCGATCGGGCGGGTGGGGATTGTGTATCAACTTCTGCTAATTATGTTAAAAAATTCTGAACTTCTAATATATAGTTATGTTAACTTTAATTAGAAACCTTGGTCTTTTAACAAGCAAAAGGATTTTACCCCAGTCAGGAACTAAGGGCTAAGGCCACTGAGCTTGTAAGAAATTGCAAGCTGTTCTGACCAGACCCCTCGCAAGAGGAGACGTTATTGAGGTCGCGACACCGGCGAATGCGACGCCAGTTTTGGGCTCTGTCACCTGCGATTAAACAGTTTTAAAGTCACTGAAACAGTGTCGCAGGTCTAACAAGCCTTTATAACCAGGTCGAGGCGAACATTACCCCGCAAGGGAGACTGAGGCAACCATACCTCATCGGAGGGGCAACCATACCCCTCCAACCCCGAAAGGGGAAAGATTCAAGGCGATTCAAATCGCCGCGTTGTTTTCCTCTCAGGTCGGAAGACACGCTCGTTTCCCACTTACCCAGTTTTTTTTATGACAATCGCAGTCGGACGCGCCCAGACCGAAAGAGGCATCTTTGATGTCCTCGACGACTGGCTCAAACGC